>JAUVXT010000020.1 GCA_030603465.1 Deltaproteobacteria bacterium | reverse complement strand
ACAGAGATGACTAAATCTACTATTATTTCAAAGAGTTGTCAATATAAAAATTGTTTTTCTATAATAATTCTTGAGAGGGTTTTGCTCATCTATATATTGCTTCTTCAGTGACCCTCTGCTATTCTCGGACAGCCTCCTAGTGCTTCTGAAATGTTTGTTCCACCTTTTTCTAATTCACCTAAAAGTAATGAAAAACTAGCGTCTCCTAACTTTTCTTTTTCGGTTCCATCTTTCATCGATGAATATAATAGTACTGCTAACTTATATGGTTCACCATCACAGACAGTTTCTATGTCTCTACTGTACACTTGAACATCAGTTAGAGCTATTGCTGATAATATTGAGTCGTGATCAACGATATTTCCTTCTGTGCATTTATTATCGTAATAACCAGCACAAATACAGATAGGCACCCTTACCCAAACAAGAGGAATAGATTGTACAATTTGAACCGGAGTCATTCTATTAATCGGATCTATTGTTTCTTTTATTTTTCTAAACAACCGCATTATTCATTTTCCTCCAATAAAACATAACGACCGAGATAAGCGGAAAATAGGCCGCAGGCCTAGTTTTCCGCTTGATTGACTTGTTAGCCAATAATTTTAATTATTATACCGATAAAGGTGAGGGCGATTCCTATTAACCATACCCAAAATTTTTGTTCTTCGTAAAATTTATTCAATATGTTTTTCTTTGGTAACAAAGACAGCTCAGCTTGATACCGCTCGTTTAGAAAAGAAGTAATAACTCCAAGTTCTTTTCCAGGGTCATGCGCGGCAACGGACTCTGGGTGGCCTTTGCCTCTTAGTCGGCGATCTATGTCAACCATTCTTTCAAACATAGAATGAACATGGTCTGTAAGTAACAACGTGGTTTCTTTTAATGGTTTTTCTGCATTTAATTTATACTTTTGACAGAACTCTCTAGTTTTTGCGAACGTTCGAGAAATGATGTCTTTCAGGAAAGGTTGAGTAAAATTCCCCCAAAATATCAGTTTTGGACTGCCCTCAAATTCAATCCCCTTGTAGCGGATTTTGCTACCATCAAATGCTGTTATTTCTATCCCGCTTTCATTCTTAAAAAATGCCCATGGCGTAATTTTTTCTTTGTTGAAAGCTGTGAATTCGTTTTCAACATGCTCTTTAATAAAACTGTATGCAGGAGAATTTTTCATTTTTAATGGGCTAACGCCATGCTCAGGGGCAGTAAAAACTGGAATTTAAAACATGAAAAACGCTTAGTTCCTTTGGTTAAAATCATTAAAAACAATACTTCCGGCCTTCTGCAATGCAATTGAATTTTGACACAGCGTCATTAGCTTTCTGGTCTAGCACCCACTTTAGATTCCGTAGATATGTATCATATTGATCTTGAGCCGAGGTGGCATTCAAACTGCGAGAAAGAAAAGTTTTGCCCATAAATACCTCAACCTGCTCCCGACAGTTATCTAGTTGATAAGCCATTTTGGGCGCGAAATTGTAACCATTGCTTTTAGCTATACATCGAGGGACACCAAAGTCGATCTCTAGACCATCGGCTTCATATGAATGAAGAAAACGTGGAACCTCAACAGGAGGGCACTCTAAACTCGGATCACCCTCATCCCTGTTTTTAAAATAATTTACATAGCAGTTGAGGGTGTCTGGTACGCGTGAGAGCAAGTCGTCAAAAACACCTTTTAATTTATCACTAGAGCATCTGTAATATTCATCAAGTGCACTGGTAAAATTCAACATACTTTGCTTGCAAGCGTAGAATTGTCTTTTGTATTTGAACCCTCCATCATAGTTACTCAAGCTTAAACAGGTGGGCTCAAATGGAATCATTACTGTGTCGCAGGAATTAACATACGTTTCGATAGGCCATCCAATATTCCCCCCAGTTGTAATGCAGCTATTAGTGAACAAAGACAGCAAAGGAAGCAACACAACCCATAGTATGTACTTGTTTAGTTTGCGTTCATTTGCCATGATCTACAAGACTTCCTTTTGACGCGGAACTGAGGGGCTGCCTTGTAGCGACAGCGAAAAGGCAGCCCCTCTCAAGTGACAGGTTCGGTCTACTTAAATATGTTTTTGTAGTTCTCCTTGACGAAGGTAAGAAACCTAACGTTATACTCCCCCAATTCTCTTCTAATTTCCTCAGAGTCCAGTTGTATGACCTTGCTTAGAGTCTTCTGTACTTCGGGATTCTCCCAATTCAAGGAAGGCCTGCCTATGACATAGCAGAGGGCTTGAATCCTATCATGTTGCCATGTGAGCATATCACACGTATTTTGACATTCTGCATAATTCCTTAATCCTAGAACTTGTCCTTTTGTAGAGAGGGAACGTATTTTCGTCAAAGAAGGGCTGCAAAGGTTAAGATATTCGAGAAGCCTTTTGCTATCTTCTTTTCCTTGCTTTTGGATATAAGCCACTGCCTCCGGATTCTCAATGCCGAGGGGCAAGCTTGGGGCTCTTGCGTGACTTTCAATTCCGATCTTAATGTATTTAAGCATTTCTATTGGAGCGGACATGGTCGCGACAAACTCGTGCACAGAATTGGTTATTTCATCCATAAAATCGGTTTGTTTTTGCGCTTTGGACTGTCTTTTCCAGGTCTTGAGGGCGAGTGTTGCCACAGTTGCCATCCAAATACCAACACCGCCCTTAGCAATTTCGGCCCAATTCCACCCGCGCATGTGCTGAAGTGTTATGTCTCGAATGTCAGCCATAATCTTCTACCGAACATTATACATTAAGTTGAATCTATATTTGTTTTTTGAAACGTCATTCGAAATGGAATATATAAGAGTTTTGCCCCTTGATTTTTATAGCACTTTTCTGCAGATTCACCAATAAATATTTTGATTATTTGACTCATTTGTCTATATACTATGACATAAGCAATAATTATCACCGGCATGGGGCAGTGTTCATGTTTCGTGAAGATTAATCAGGCGGTAAGGCGTTGAAGACACTATCAGGAATATTTACGATATTGGGAAAAAACCTTCCCGATTATGAGGAGCGTCCCCAGCAGATTACAATGGCTGAGGAGGTATTTCGCTGTCTAACGAAGGAAAAGAACCTCCTTATCGAGGCGGGCACCGGTGTGGGAAAATCCTTTGCCTATCTCATCCCTGCGATCATTTCTGGCGAAAAAACGATCGTCTCCACCTCTTCACTGGCCCTGCAGGATCAACTGGTGAAAAAGGACCTTGCCTTCCTCAGCAGGGTGTTGCCCCAGAAATTTTCCTATGACCTGCTGAAGGGGAAGAATAATTATCTCTGCCGGAAGAGGCTCAGTGATTATGAAGGTACGGGTAAGACTTACGAACGCTTTATAAAATGGATGTCGAAGACGAAGAAGGGCGAAAAGGGCGAGCTCCCCTTTATCCCTAGATTCTGGTCCGAGGTCTGCTGCGATTCACAGGACTGTAACGGCAAACTGTGCCCCTTCTACGAAGAGTGTTTCTACTACAGGCATTACAGGAAACTCCACAAAGCGGACATCCTGGTGGTCAACCACCACCTTCTCATCTATGACCTACTTTCCGATTTTAATGTCCTCCCCTTTCACAAACAACTTATCATCGATGAGGCATCCGACGTGGATGACGTCATTGCGACGGTCCTCGGGAGCACGATCAGTCATTCCAGGACATCGTGGATGCTCTACAGATTGAGAAGCCTGAAGATCATCGTGGATCATCTCTTCCCCGCGGCGGATTTATTTTTCAGGAAAAAGGCGGTAATCCCATCCCGGCCTGTATTTCCTGTTCCTCCTCCCGAGAGAGAGAGGCTGAAAAAGTTCAGGGAAGAGCTTGCGCTGAAAAAGACGGTCTCAACATTGAAAAAGAATAAAAAGGACGCCGTTGACGAGGAAATGAAGGACAGGATCGAGACTACGATACGCTAGGTAAATTCCTTCGCGGCGGATCTGGATGATTTTATCGCGGAAGGGAATAAGGACAGGGTCTATTACATGGAGGGAAACAGGGATTCCCTCGAGTTCAAAAGCAGTCTTGTAGAATCGCGGGAGGCCTTCAGGATAATCCGGGATGTTTACAAAAGCCTAATCATGACGTCGGCCACTCTGACATCGGGGGGCGATTTCTCTTTTATAAAGGGAAGGCTGGGCATAGAAGGTTTTGAGGAAAAGATCGTCGGTTCGCCCTTCGATTATAATGAGCAGGCACTGCTGTATATTGACAGGAATCTGCCCAGGCCGGGGAGCGGGAAAGATGAAATTTTTCAGCGAGAGAGTCTGAACGTAATCAAAGATTTGATAAAGGCGTCATGGGGGAGGGCGCTTGTCCTCTTTACCTCCTACAGGCACCTCAATTATGTTGCCGAGAATATCGGAATATCCTACCCCTTCAAATCTCAGGGAGACATGCCTCCCGCGAAACTTATCCGGTGGTTCAAAGACACCCCCAATTCCGTTCTCCTGGCAACGGCCACCTTCTGGCAGGGGGTGGATATAAAGGGGGACGATCTGAGCCTGGTAATTATAGTGAAACTTCCCTTCTCTTCTCCCGGAGATCCGGTTTATCAGGAACGGTGCAACAGGCTGGGAGATAGATGGTTTTTTGATCTTGCCCTCCCTTCGGCTATACTGACATTGAATCAGGGTTTCGGCAGGCTTATACGTGGCAGGAACGAATATGGCGTTGTTGCCGTCCTCGATACACGGATTGTAAACAGTTCTTATGGTAAAGTGATTATCTCGTCATTGCCGGAGATGAGAATTACCGGCAAGATTGAAGAGGTAAAGGAGTTTTTTTTGAAAAGCAACGACAATCTTCCCGATGCATAATCAGCGTGTGATAGACATATGTTGGTGGCATTCTCCAGTGGGGGCAGGGCATTGCGGGCAATGAAAAATCTTGACAATTCGCTGGAAGCTCTGTTAGTTACTCGCGAATGATTAATAAACTAGGTATTATATACAGGGCCTTCGGTTCTGCGAAACTTGCCATATTCCTCTTTTTTGCACTGGCTCTGACATCGATTATGGGCACTGTGGTCCCGCAGGGCCTGTCACCGGAAAAGTGTCGATCCCTGTACAGTTCCGGCCTGTATTCTTTCCTCGATTTTTTCGACATCTTCGACATGTTCCACTCCTGGTGGTTCACTGTGCTTCTAGGATTGCTGGCGGTAAATTTAATCGTCTGCACCGTTACACAGTTTCGCCGCATCTATAGCGTGTATCTTGTTCCCGGAAGGGGGATCGACGACGATACGGTCTTTCAGTCATCACAGTTTAAAAAATCTTACCGAAGCGATAAGGGTCTGTCTGAGATCGAAGGGCAATCTAAAAGACTTCTTAAATCTCTCATCGGACGCCCTGTCTCTGTCCGGAGGGGTGGCAGTAGCTATCTCTTTGCCGAGAAGGGGAAATATTCCCGGCTGGGCGTGGTTTTTGTCCATTTAAGTGTCCTTTTTATACTTGCCGGAAGTCTGATTGCGGCAATATGGGGCTTTGACGGGCGCATGACCATTGTCGAGGGTGAAACATCGAACAGGGTCTTCTTGTCCGGAGAAGGACACGCTGTCATGCTCGATTTCGATATTCGCTGCAATGATTTTACCGTCGATTTTTATGAAAAGGGCGTTCCGAAAGAGTACCTGTCCGATCTGAGTATTCTGGAAAAGGGGAAAGAGGTTCTGTCTGCTCCGGTTCGGGTCAATCATCCTCTGCGCTACAGGGGGCTCAAGTTCTATCAGACTACTTACGGCGTGGCGCAAAAGAGTTATTTCCTGGTTAAAGTTAGAAATAAAAGGACAGGGGAAGAGACTCTTATGAAGATGGGTATGATGGAGAAGGTCCCCCTGCCCGGCGCCGAAGCGCAACTGGCCATAGGCGAGTTCAGACCCGATTATCAGGGTCGCGGTCCCGCTGTGCTGGGGGTTTTGTTTGAAGAAGGGAAACCGCACAGGATGTTCTGGATCCGCAAGGAGGGGATGTTCGAAAAGTCAAAGGAGGACGGTAATTTTACCTTTAACCTGGAAGACTTTAAAAGGTACTATTACACGGGGCTGAGGGTAACAAAGAATCCCGGCATGCCTCTCGTGTGGGACGGCTTCTTGCTTGTCCTGATCGGATTTATACTGAACCTCTTTTTTGCTCACGAGAGAATATGGGTCAGGATTTCAGACTTGAAGGAGGGCTGTGAAATTTCTGTCGCGGCCGGTTCGAGCAAGAGGAGAGAAGTCCTCGAAAAAAAACTTCATAAATTTTCAAGAAAACTGGGCCTGGAGTAATTAATTTTGAACGACACATATATAGTAAGTATAGTAACATTTATCTATTTTTTTGCCGCTTTTTTCTATCTCATTTCTCTTGTCTTTCGCAAGAGGTTTGCCGATGGGGCGGCGTCGGCGCTTTTATTTTCAGGGATTTCGGTTCATACGATAGCCATTATCGTGAGATGGGTCAGGTCTTATCAGCTTGGAATCGGTCATGCGCCCCTGTCGAATTTTTACGAATCACTGGTCTTTTTTTCCTGGGCCATCATCTTCGTCTATCTTATTATAATGCGGCGTTACAAGAGCGGCTTAATCGGAATCGTGGCCTCCTTTTTCGCGTTTATCATACTTGCCTATGCCTCGCTGTCGGGGCAGGTGGCGGATCATATACAGCCCCTTGTCCCGGCGCTTCAGAGCAACTGGTTGATAAGTCATGTTGTCAGCTCTTTTCTCGCCTACGCCTGTTTCGCCATATCCTTCGGGGCAAGTATTTTCTATCTGATAAGCCCAAGGGTTAGTGTGCTCGCCGACAGGAAATTATGGGACGAGATTACCTACAAGATGGTCTCCATGGGTTTTGTCCTGCTGACGCTGGGAATAATTACGGGGGCGGCATGGGCCGATCGGGCCTGGGGAAGATACTGGGGGTGGGACCCGAAGGAGACATGGTCATTGATTACCTGGCTGATTTACGGGGCCTTTCTTCATGCCCGTCTCGTGGCGGGATGGAAGGGGGTGAAGATGTCCATTATTTCGATACTCGGCTTTCTGGCCGTTATTTTTACCTACCTCGGTGTGAATTATATCCTTTCGGGACTACACAGCTATCTTTGATGACAGGTTCTTGTCATCTTATTTTATGGTTTAATTCAAAATCATCACTTTTATTATTGACAACTGGAGACCTATTTCATATATATTACCAACCTAACGCAATTGTCATCCGGAACAGATATGAGAATAGAAAATCTTTTGCTGAAGAAGAGATCAGCTATTTTAGATAAGTGGTTTAACCTGATACTGGAAAGTTACCCGCCGGAGTCTTCAAAGTTTTTCAAGAAGGAGATGGACAGGTTTAGCAACCCTGTGGCGCACCAGATCACCCAGGGAATAGCGGGGATTTATGACGCTATTTCGGAGGATAAAGATCCCGGGGAGATCCGTCCTTTCCTTGACGAAATTATCAGAATAAGGGCCGTTCAGGAGCTTTCTCCATCGGAAGCGGTTTCCTTCTTCACATTGTTGAAGGGCGTGGTACGGGAGGAACTGAAGAATGAACGGGCGAAAGAGCCGATGCCAGGCGATTTATTGCGTTTCGAGTCGAAACTGGATGATTTGACTTTTATGTCCTTCGATGTATATATGAAATGCCGTGAGAAACTCTTTGAACTGAAGGTGAATGACGTGAAAAACAGAGTGAGCGGGTTGCTGCGCATGTCCGGGCTGGCAACAGAACTGGAAGAAGCAAATTTTAAAGATAGCGAGGGAAAAATGACGAAGTGCGGGGTACAAGCAAATGAGTTTTAATCTTGCCTATTACTTTCCACTTTTTTCGGTTATAGCGCTCCTTTTTATTTCCTATTTGGGAGTCAGGGTCGGCCTGGAAATGTTTTTCGGAGTCATTATGCCATACCTGGCCTTTATCGTATTCTTTGTCGGTGTCATCGATCGAATCGTGAAATGGGCGCGCACACCGGTACCATATCGTATCCCCACGACATGCGGACAGAACAAAACCCTCCCATGGATCAAGAGGACAATCAGAGATAAATTCGAGAATCCCGAGAGCATGTTTTATGTAATGGGCAGGATGTTTATGGAGGTCTTTTTCTTCAGGAGCCTTTTCAGGAACATGAGAACGGAATTGAGGCCATGGGGGAAATACCCGGAAGGTGGAAAGCTGATTTACTGGTCCAGTAAATGGCTCTGGATCGGGGCGCTGGCCTTTCACTATTCCCTTATTGTAATTTTGCTCCGTCATCTCAGGTTTTTTATGGAGACTTCACCTTCATGCTTGAATCTGCTTGAGAGTCTTGACGGGTTTTTTATCATTTATGCACCCACCGTCTATTTAAGCGGTCTGGTCCTTCTGGCTGCCATTATATACCTTCTTCTGAGAAGGATATTTGATATGAAAGTAAGGTATATTTCCCTTGCCGCCGATTTCTTCCCCCTCTTTATGATACTTGGTATCGGCATTACCGGGCTGTTTATGAGGTATTTCTACAGGGTTGATATGGTGGCAGTGAAAGAGCTGACCCTCGGCCTGGCCACTTTCCATCCAACGATACCGGAGGGGATCGGCGCGATATTTTATATGCATCTCTTTCTGGTGGCTGTCCTTTTCGCTTACTTTCCCTTTAGCAAACTTATGCACCTGCCGGGAGTTTTCTTCAGTGTGACAAGAAACATGGCGGGGAACAATCGTTGGAAGAGACACGAAAATCCGTGGGAGTACGAGCCCCGTCACTTTACCTATATGGATCAGGAAGACATGTACCGGAAGCAGATGAAGAAAGCCGGAATTCCATTGGAAAAAGATATAGAGGAGTAAAAATGGCGAATGTTCCGAATCCGGAAGAATTGACAAAGGTAGAATATAGACCGCCGTTAGAGCCCTGGATGGACAGTAAAGCCGAGTTCAAGAAGGGTGCCTATTGTAATGCCGCCTTACCCAAGTGGCTCGAAATCCTCGATTATCCATATCCACGGGAATGGTCTGTAACCGATGAGGACTGGAAACTGCCCGAGAATTGGAAAGAGATTTTTCTCACAGCCTTTGAGGATAGACTGGACAGATTCCGTTCCTTCAGGCTTTTCATGGATATATGCGTCAGATGCGGCGCCTGCGCCGATAAGTGCCACTATTTTATAGGCGGAGGCGATCCCAAAAACATGCCCGTTCTCAGGGCCGAATTGCTGAGATCCATATACAGGAGATATTTCACGAGGGCGGGAAAAATGTTCGGCAAGCTTGCGGGCGCCAGGGATCTTACGGAAGATGTCCTGAAGGAATTATTCTACTATTTCTATCAGTGTTCGGAGTGCCGACGCTGTTCTGTCTTTTGTCCCTTCGGCATCGATATGGCTGAAATTACGATTCTGGGGAGAGAACTTCTCAGCTCCGTCGGATTAAATATAGAGTGGATCATGGCCTCCGTCGGCAGTTGTTACAGGACGGGCAGTCATATCGGCGCTCCTCCTCACGCATACAAAGACACGATCGAGTTTTTCGAGGAGGAATGCGAAGAGGTTACCGGGATAAAACCCAATCCCAGCTTTAACAGAAAGGGCGCCGAAATACTCTTTGTCGCCCCCTCAGGGGATTATTTTGCCGATCCCGGGACCTACACATTTATGGGATATCTCCTCCTCTTCGAGTACCTCGGCCTCGACTATACGGTAAGTGGCTATGCCGCCGAAGGTGGAAACTTCGGGTACTTCATGTCCCATGAGATGGGGAAGAGACTGAATTACAAGATATATGCCGAGGCCGAGAGACTGGGTGTAAAGTGGATCCTTGGTGGAGAATGCGGCCATATGTGGAGGGTTCTCAACCAGTACATGGACACATGGAACGGACCTGCCGATTTCCTTGAGGAGCCGGTTTCCCCCATAACGGGCACAAAATTCGAGAACGCAAAAGCGACTAAAATGGTCCACATTACCGAATTTACAGCCGATCTTATCAGGAACGGAAAATTGAATCTCGACAAGTCGAGAAATGATCATATAATTACGACCTTTCACGATTCCTGCAATCCCGCCAGGGCCCTCGGCCTTTTTGAAGAGCCGCGCTACATCATAAACAATGTATGCAACAATTTTTATGAGATGCCGGAGGATACGATCAGGGAAAAGACATTCTGTTGCGGGAGCGGAAGTGGTCTCAATGCCGATGAAAACTTTGAACTGAGGATGCGTGGCGGTTTTCCCAGGGCAAACGCCCTGCGATATGTCCATGAAAAGCACGGGGTAAATCACCTCAGTTGTGTGTGCGCCATCGATAGAGCCGTTTTCCCGCCCCTACTGGAATACTGGGTCCCGGGAGTGGATGTTACCGGCGTGCACGAGATGGTGGCAAATGCCTTGGTCATACCCGGGGAGACAGAGAGAAAGACAGATTTACGCTTTAGACCCCTGAAGGGATTTGAGTCAGAAGAAACAGAGGACGATTAAGAGGGATAAGGATGTCTGAGGAGAAAAAAGAGATAATTAACAGTCTCAAGGAGACCGGTTTCTATAAGCCGGGGAAGATCTATGACCGTGGCAAGGTCATAGCCGGGATTGTCGTATTTATTATCGTCGCGGCGTTCCCCTTCTTCTATAACGCGGGAAAGGCGGCGAAGATGCCCGAACCGAAGCTTGATACCCCTGTAATCCGGCAACTGCCGGAGGCGGAGCGGGTGTGTGTTCTTCCGAAGCAGGAAATGAGAGAGAATCACATGGTGCTCCTCGATGAATGGAGGGATCAGGTTGTCCGTGAAGGTAACCGGGAATATACGGGATATACGGGAAAGAAATACACGATAAGCCTTCAAAATACATGCATGGAATGTCACTCAAACTACGAAGAGTTTTGTAACGAATGTCATCAGTATACGGTACAGACACCCGCTTGCTGGGGTTGCCATATACAAAAGCCAAAGGAATGGGCAGGATGAAGACTGTGGAAGAGAAAACCGCAACAATAGATAGAAGAAGGTTTTTGAAGATAACCGGAGTGTCCACCATAGTTGGATTGCTCGGAGGATGGAAATTTGTGGAGCTTCTGGCGCCCGGCGAGCTGGAAGCAAAGTATCTGCCAAAGGCGGGTGCATTGACGGCGAAACGATGGGCCATGCTGATAGATATGAAGAAACTTACCGATGAGACTGCCGGAAAGTGCATAAAAACCTGTCATCGCCTCCATAATATTCCCGATGTGGGCGATCCAAAGAGGGAGATCAAGTGGATATGGCTCGAGCGGTTTGAGAACGCCTTCCCGGGAGACGAACATGATCATATGCCGGAAAGTGTGGAGGAAGGGCGCTTTTTTGTGATGTGTAATCACTGTGATAATCCGCCCTGTGTAAGGGTTTGCCCCACAAAGGCGACCTGGCAGAGAGACGACGGCATTATCATGATGGATCAACACCGTTGCATCGGATGCCGGTATTGTATGGCTGCCTGTCCCTTCGGGGCGAGGAGTTTCAACTGGGGAGACTATCGTCCCCTTATCAAGGATAAAAATCCCGAATATCCCACAAGGGAAAAAGGGGTTGTGGAAAAATGTAATTTCTGTGCCGAAAGACTCGCCAAAGGTCTTATCCCGGCATGTGTGGAGGAGTCTGAGGGAGCGATGGTATTCGGTGATCTTATGGACTCCCGGTCGGAGTTGAGAAAGATAATGCGTGAAAGATATACCATTAGACGCAAGCCCTATCTGGGCACAAGTCCCCAAGTTTATTATGTTGTATGAGGTGATTTATGTTTGAAAGGGCATTAGCCGGAGATAGAAAATATTGGGGATTGGTGATTGTGCTCCTTGCCATTATCGGTGCCGGATTCATGGCATACCTCGTTCAGTTGAAGCTGGGACTGCAGATAACCGGTATGAGCAGAGACGTCTCATGGGGTTTCTATATCGCTCAATTTACTTACCTCGTCGGCATAGCCGCCTCGGCGGTTATGCTTGTTCTTCCCTATTACCTGCATGATTACAAGACATTCGGCAGGATTACCATTCTGGGAGAGTTCCTCGCCGTTGCGGCGGTATCCATGTGCGTCATGTTTGTCCTTGTCGATCTCGGCAAGCCGATGAGGGCCTTTAACTTATTATTGCATCCAACACCCGGTTCGGTTCTATTTTGGGATATGGTGGTTTTGAGCGGCTATTTTCTCCTTAACATAGTTATCGGCTGGACCATCCTTGAGGCGGAGAAAAATGCGGCGCCGCCGCCCTCCTGGGTGAAGCCCCTGATTTATCTCTCGATTCCATGGGCTCCCTGTATCCATATCGTGACGGCATTTCTCTATGCCGGACTTCCGGGGAGGGGATTCTGGCTTACCGCAATCATGGCTCCGCGCTTTCTAGCTTCGGCATTTGCATCGGGACCGGCGCTTCTTATCCTGCTGGCGCTTCTCATAAGGAAATTTACAAAATTCGACCCGGGAACGAAGCCGATTCAGACACTGGCCAAGATTGTTACCTATTGTATTATAATAAATGTGCTTTTCTTTCTCTTTGAAGCATTTACAGTTTTTTACAGCCAGATACCGGAACATATGCGTCATTTTGAGTATCTGTTTGCCGGTATCGCGGGATACGGAAAACTTGTTCCCTGGATGTGGGTTTCCATGATAGGGATGATCACGGCAAGTATACTTCTCGTAATTCCGGCTGTGCGCAGAAACCATGTTACCCTGGCAGTAGCCTGTGTCATGGTGGTTATCACAACATGGATAGACAAAGGGCTGGGCCTGATCACTGGAGGTTTTGTGCCCAATCCCTTTGACATGATAACAGAGTATTGGCCTACGGCGCTCGAACTGCTGATCAGTGCAGGTGTCTGGGCGGCCGGGTTTTTAATACTCACAATCCTTTATAAAATAGTCGTTTCCATAAAGGAAGAGATAGGCTAAAAAAATTATTAGGAGGTTTATTGTGGCTGTTGATTATACAATCAAGATATCGTTGGATGATGAGAAGGTAAAGAAGCTTGAAGAGGCCGGCTTGGGCGGTAACATCAAGGATAAGGTTCTTGAAGTCCCCATGCCCCAGAAAAATAAGAGAAAGTTTGTCAAGGCCTTTCCCGGTGCAGTGTTAAATGACGGTACGGGCGAAATCACCGAATTCCCGCAGGAAGCAGCGGATATTCTTCTTGATACCATTTTAGAACATAAGCTGCTGGAAGTCGTGCATCTCTTCCTTATGAAGACTTACAAACCAGTGGCAGGAAAAGAGATCAGGCGTACCTTGCATTCCGGCTAATCCCGGCAAATGGGATAAGCCCCACTAAAGGAGATAAGTTACTAATCAGAATTTTCATCTACAGGTTATTTTTTAGAAAGGGAGTTTTCTGTTTCAGAAAGCTCCTTTTCTAATTGTGCTATAAAATCTTCGACGTAGGATGCCTTTTCATCTACTATTCTTATGGCAGTGTCGGTATAGACACGTTTCTTTGTGTTGGTGACTGCATCTCGTAGAAGTTGCGGAACATCGGCCACATCTCCCGTGTAATCCTTTTTTACCAGGATAGACCTGGCTATTGCCCTGACGATGCCGATGGCGCCCATATGATCGATGCGGTCCGCGTCATTTATGATCTTCTCCTCGATCCGTTCCGCCTCCGGCGCATGCATGGCATGACGTTCGATAATGCGACAGATCTGTTTTATCCGCTCTTCGGGGACATTTTTCTCTCTGAGAAGATTCCCGGCCATTGCCGCGCTCTCCGTATGATGCGTTTTCAACCCCACTCTATTGAGTCCTATATCGTGAAGAAAGGCTGCAATTTCCAGGGCATCCAGATCGGCGCCCTCTTTTTCGCCCATGTAGCGGCACCAGTAAGCAACCCTGCTTACATGATCAAAACCCGAAACCCTTTCTTCCTTCAGCAGTTCCTTCGATTCCCGTATCGCGTCTTCCCTCTTCATACCGATTATTCTCCTCCTGCATATTTCATGGGATAATTATTCTCTATCCGTTAGGATGGAGAGATGTCAAGGATTAAAAAGGCGCCGCTCTCCTTTCATGTATTTGTGGTGAATAATGAAGGAAAAGGTGTCATGATCATTTTCCGCCTAAATCCTTTCAACCCGGATCAAGAATCCTGAAACTTTGTAAAAAAGACACTTCGATGATGATATAATAAAGCTGCCTGTAATCTTCGATTGGATGGCATTAGTCAAGGTATTTGACGACTATCTGAACTCGGTTCAATGAAGAAAGTTATTATTGCACCTACTTATCAACGCCCTCGACTGTACCGGGAAATTACTCATTATTTATTCGAAGTCGAGGTTTGCGATCGATACGCTTGTGTGCCAGCTTTCGATTGGAAATGCGCAAAAGTGATCAAAGAAAAGCGGACATCCCGCAGATATACCTATTTACCGTTGATGGTGTCCATGATCTCCTTGAAGCTTTCAACAGCCGCTTCGAGATTTTCGATGATGTCGTTAGCCAATACATCCGGGTCGGGTAGATTGTCGAGATCGGCAAGGCTTTTATCTTTGAGCCAGGTGATATCCAGACTGGTCTTGTCACGACCGACAATTGCACCGTAAGTAAATTTACGCCAGCGCCCTTCGGTATTTTTCTCGGGGTGCCAGGTTTCTTCGCGTTTATGCCTGTTGGCCGAGTTATAGCACTCAATAAATTCCGAAAGATCTTCAAACTTCAACGGTGATTTTTTCAGGGTATGATGAATGTTGGTACGATAATCATATATCCATACTTCGCTTGTCCACGGATCTTTACTGGCCGGTTTATTATCAAAGAATAAAACATTGGCCTTGACGCCCTGCGCGTAGAATATGCCGGTCGGCAGTCGCAAGATCGTGTGCAGGTCGGTTGTCTCCAGCAATTTTTTCCGAACCGTCTCGCCTGCCCCGCCTTCAAACAATACATTGTCGGGCAAAACAACCGCGGCTTTGCCGCTCGTCTTCAGCATCGTGCGGATGTGCTGGACAAAGTTGAGTTGCTTATTGCTTGTCGTCGCCCAGAAATCCTGCCTGTTGTATGTGAGGTCTTCTTTCTCCTGTTCGCCTTCTTCATTGGTAAAGGTCATGCTGCTCTTCTTCCCGAAGGGCGGATTGGTGAGCACATAATCAACTCGCAAACCCGTATCGGCAACTAGCGAATCGGTAGGCAGAATAAACGTATCCGAATCAATATCGCCGATGTTGTGCAGGAACATATTCATGAGCGCCAGTCTGCGCGCGCCTGCGACGATTTCATTGCCGTAAAATGATTTGTTTTTCAAAAACTCTTTTTGATCTTTGGTCAGCGTGAAGTTTTTAGAATTGGAAATGTAGTCGTAAGCCGCCAGAAAGAAACCGCCCGTTCCACAGGCGGGGTCTGCAATCGATTTCATCGGTTGCGGCTGCACACAGGCAACCATGGCCCTGATCAAGGCGCGCGGTGTAAAATATTGTCCCGCGCCGCTTTTGGTATCCTCGGCGTTTTTCTCCAACAGGCCTTCATAAATCTTGCCTTTGACGTCCGTTCCCATCACGGTCCACTGCTCTTTGTCGATCATGTCAATCAGCTTGAAGAGCTTGGCCGGGTCTTGAATCTTGTTTTGGCTTTTAATGAATATTTGCCCCAAAATAGCTTTGGAATGAGACAGCTCGCGCAGCAATGCCGTGTAATGCGATTCTAACTCCGCGCCGCTTTTTGCGGTGAGGCTTTCCCAGTTGTATTCCTTGGGAATGGGCAATTCCCTGTTGTGCGGCGGTTTGCTGAACTCGTCGGCCATCTTCAAAAATAACAGATAGGTGAGCTGCTCCAGATAATCACCGTAACCGACGCCATCATCACGCAGCGTGTTGCAATAACTCCATACCTTACTGATTATTCCTGATGTATTATTGGTCTCGTTGGTCAAGACATCTTACTCCTGTTTAATATGCTCATATTTTTTAACCGATAAATCACGAGGTCGATATAATCCTCATATTTTACAGCACCTTACCCCTGCCGACCGTCTTCATCTTTAGCTAAACTTTAGCTAAACTTTAGCTAAAGTTTAGCTAAAGTTTAGCTTGCCCGCACCCACTGAGGATAGCGGTTAGTGCCTTGATTTATAATGGTCTTGTCTTTTTTTGACATTGCATAAATCAGATTATGAATCTTGTTCTTTTTTTGATTTTCATCTAAAACACCCGGCAGAATATCCAACAAAAGATTATCAATATCTCCCTTTGATGCCTGTTTGTATTTATCCAAATATTCAAGAATCAGTTTTTTGAAATGATCATCTTTTAGCCCACGGGTTTTAATATATTCGGCTTGCATGTGTGTTTTTTCAGCAACATCAAAAGAGATGTGGTAATTCGGTTTTCTTCCTTCTATGAGTCTTTTACCTTTAAGCCGCTTACTCTCAGAGTCAGTCAACACCTTCTTTTTCTGGACCTTGTCGAGCGCAATGATATCATCAAGATCCAAATCCCGTTTTTTTGCCAGCACTCTTGCAAAATCCAGGTCGAGAACCTTGCCGATAATCGTTACCTTAACCCTTTCCTCTGACAGGTCATACTCAGGCATAGGGAAAAATCTGGCCCTCTGGTAATTGAACATCTTTCTTATGCCGCCACCAGCCGTATCAACCATCTTTAAATTAAACATGGCCGTAGCTAAAAATTTGTTCCGGTAGTGCTCTTCGGGTGCATCTTCCCTGACGACTCTTTCGACAGATCCGGGAATGAAACTGCCAAGATTTGTGAAGACTAACTGATCATCCATTTCAACAACATTAATACGACCTCCCCTGGCATAGTCCTGATGGGCAATGCAGTTGTTGATGGCTTCACGAATAATAAAGGGCTCGTATTGATCTACTTCATCGGGGAAAAGGGTGCCGTCTTTCATGTAGCGATATTTCAGATTACGGATTTTTGAATATATATTGTCTACCGCCAACAATAATGGACAACTTTCGATATGATAATCCTTATCATTCCCTTTGGCATCTTTAAGCACCCACCGTATTTTTGCTTCAGCGGAGCCGATAAAATGTTCCGATTCCGCCCTCCCCAGCAATAATATTGCCGCACGGGTCATTTTCCCTTTTATGGTCAATTTTGCTTTGTTCAGAAAGGTCAAATCGTCCCATGAATCTAAATCCCCTGATAGCCCGGGAAATTTATCCTTGTAGTTCTTCCGTGCTTTTTCGATTGCCGAAGGATCAAGATCGTTGATAGTTGCATTGCGCACGATAACCGCACTCCAGTCTTCGATCATCGACTGTGCCCGAATCCGTTCTATCTCCTCCAGGTTCAAAGGCGACAATTCTTCACCGTCCCGGCCGTAGTAGTGGCCTTCAAATGCAATGGGTATTCCTTTGGGGGCTGCCGGTATCTGAAACATGAGTACCCGGCCATCAGATAGAAACAGTTCATGAAACTCGATGAAAGTAACTCGGTTAGTTGTTTTTAGGGCTATTTCACCTTTTATTCTGTCAAGGTCTTTACGCTCAGGACGAAACCGGCTTCCAACG
>JAUVXT010000044.1 GCA_030603465.1 Deltaproteobacteria bacterium | reverse complement strand
GAAAAACGACGGATAAAGTGTTCGACCAGCACGGAAATGTCGTCCTTTCTCTCTCTGAGAGGTGGAATGTTCATAACAACAACATTCAACCTGTAATAGAGATCCTCTCTGAATATACCCTTTTTTACCTGCTCTTCCAGGTTACGATTCGTTGCGCTGATAATCCTGACATCGGACCTGATCGTCTGATTTCCACCCAGACGCTGAAATTCCCTTTCCTGGAGAAAACGAAGGAGTTTGACCTGTACGGGGAGGGAAAGATCGCCTATCTCATCGAGAAAGAGGGTGCCTCCATCGGCCTCCTCGAATCGGCCCCTCCTCCGTGTTGTTGCCCCGGTAAATGCACCTTTTTCATGACCGAAGAGCTCGCTTTCAAGGAGTGTCTCCGGCAGGGCGCCGCAATTTACCACAATCATAGTCTTCTCTGAACGGGGGCTCATGGTGTGAATAAGTCTCGCAAAGAGTTCCTTCCCCGTTCCGCTCTCACCCAGAAGCAGCACCGTGGCACGGCTGGAAGCTACTCTCCCCGCCAGATTTATAAGGGCCTCCATCTGGGAACTTTGATATATGATCTGGTCTGTTGTAATCCCCTTTTCCAATAATTTTTGACGGAGGATCTCATTTTCCTTTATCAGGATTCTCCTCTCCGAGATTCGATCCATGAGGATCAAAAGTTCATCCAGATCAATCGGCTTGGTGATATAATCCACGGCGCCCGCCTTCATGGCATCCACCGCTGTTTCAATCGTTCCATAAGCGGTCATCATCACCACATCTATTTCCGGGTTGATATTCTTGATCTTTTTTAGGACATCTATGCCGTTTATGCCGGGCATCTTATAATCAAGAAGGACAAGATCGAAATGCCCGTCAAGAATCTCCTTCATAGCCGCATCGCCGCTGTCGGCTTCGGCAATTACGTATCCCTCTTTCCTGAGGAAATCGCGAAGCATTTCCCTCTGTGATTTGCCATCTTCAACAACAAGGATATGCAGTTTTTTCATTTCTTAGCCTTCTTCTCTACGGGAAGCAGAATTTCAAAGGTTGTCCCCGATCCCATCTTGCTCTGAACGTGGATCTCACCCTTATGCCCCCTTATGATTTCATGGGACAGGGTAAGTCCCAGGCCCAATCCCTTTTCCTTTGTCGTATACTCAGGATTAAAGATATGCTCCACCTGCTCGGGCGTTAACCCGGAACCGGTGTCTGAAATCCGCACGGCAACCCTATTCGCTTCCGCGGGATGAACGGACAGGGTTATTGTTCCGCTGTCTGAAATCGATTCCATCGCATTCTTCAGGATATTGTAAAAGGCCTGCTTGAGCTTATCTTCATCCATGGAAACCATGATGTTATTACTGCGCCACAGTGTCTTTATTGCGACTCCCTTGCCCGTGGCCTCCTCTTTCATGAGGCCGATAATCTTTCCCAGAACTTCTTCCAGTGAACGATTCTTAAGATCCAGCCTCCTGATCCTGAAGAAGGTCACAAACTCCTCAATTATGCCATTCAGCCGCCTGATCTCGTCGCGTATGATCTCCGTAATCCGCGAGAATTCTTTCCCCTTCTCTTTATCCCGGGGGGAATATTCTCTACGGAGTCTCTGGCTGGCCATACTGATGGCATTCAGGGGGTTGCGGATTTCGTGGGCAACGCCGGCAGCAAGCTGTCCCATGGAAGAGAGCCTTTCGGCCCGCTGGAGGCGCTTTCCCATCTCCTCCATTCTGGCCAGATGTCTGCGCTGATACAGGTATAGGCCCCATATGGAGACGATACCGATCAATACGATAAATATCGTAGAAATGATTATATGATTTCTATTTTCTTTAATGATCCCTTCCGCCCTGTCCCATTTGAGGCCAAGGCGGGCATAGCCAGCCATTTCATTGTCGAGACGGATGGGTGCCAGTATATCGAGAAATCTCTTTTCATTAAACAGGATCTTTCGGCTGTATATTGTGATTTTTTCTGCCAGGATATCCTGCGTAATTATACTTGCATCCTTAATTTTTCGGGGTATGTCGCCTTCCTGTCCCAGTTTCTTTCCATGCCGATCCATAAGCATGAGGTAGGCCAGTTCCTTTTTCCATCCCACCTCGTTGATAACCTTTTTAACGGCAATTTTTGTACTCCAGTATTTTAACCTTCCGGCATCCAGAGCGATGATGATCGAGCCGCTGCCGTCCTTTCGGCGAAGAGCAATGTACCCAATATCCCCGAGCTTCCCTAATCTCCTGAATAGGCCCATAATATTTTCTTGATTAGTTATGTCAATATCTTCCCCGGTTGAAGGATCGTGATAATATTTTTTGCTCTGAAATACGATCTCCCCCAGTTCATTGAGAACGATGACAAAAGATAGATTTTCTCTCTGGGCTATTAATTTCAGGTCTTCTTCGTTGAGGTGCTCTTCCTGCCATTTAACATCTATCTCACGCGCCACTTCAGCGAGAGATTTTACAAGAAACTCCTGTATGGAATGCTCCTTATCCGTAAGGGGAATTGGCGTCAATTGACGCCCTTCCTGCTTCTCCCTCAGAGTCCTGCGCAAATAATTCAGATCCTCCTGAGCCACATTCTCGATGGTTGCTACGATATCAAGGCCCCTGTTTTCCATAAAACCTATGAGTGCCTTGTCCAGCCTTCTCAGGTCCATGATACCCATGATCAGAACGAGAAAGACAAAAATGGCCACGAAAAGAAACGCCGTCAGGGGTATTATATACTGTTGAATCTTTTTCTTTTCATAGGGCATTTTTATTACCATCTATCTTTGCTAAATTCGCAAAAGTAAATACTCTGCTGATTTGTCATTCCCGACATGATCGAGAGTCCGGCAATTACAGGTAGTTATGTTTTCGTTTCGTGATTACATACCCCGTATTGTGACTTTTTCGATACCGCCATCCTTCAATAAAACAACTAACCCCTCGCCGAGGCCAAGTTTCCGATGGCGCAATTCCTGTAAGTTACATATCATAGTTTATATGATTAAAATAGCTTCAAAATCGGCATTGACATCCCTCTGGAAACGATCGTTCGACATTTTTGTCGAACCTCTCCAAAAAGACCTGCAAGTTACTAACGGATTGTATTTATTATTATAAACGTGATTTGATCGATACTTTTCGACAATCTTTGCCTTTTTTTTAATTTTCATATTATTAGCGGAACACCCCTGATAACGGGCGTTTAGGAATATTTTGTCTTCTGGCACATAAAATGCTTAAGTAAGTATATACAAATTAAGCCCAGAACATCCTCCTGTTCAGGCTTAAACCCTTAAAGACTTTTGAAACATATAAATTGTAAATCAAAAGAGTGACCCGAATGGGGAGATTGTAAAATCTCCCCATTCTTTCATTTATCCCTTAAAATTGCATTGTGATTCCGAAGGTCCAGCATTATTGTTTTGACTAAGCAGACAATATCCTTTAAACTTCTCTGCAAAATAATTAAGCACTACATATGACAATCTCGTAAAAAGTCTTTTTCGAGTGGATTCGAGCATTTTGGGAAAAAGATGATTGCGGTGGTTGGCGTTAAGAAAATCTAATTGTTTGAGTGTGTAAGCACGAGTTTTAGATTTTTAGCCAAACGCCAAAATCATCCCCAAAATGGTCTTCAAGCGAGAAAAACTGACTTTTTGCGAGTACATCATAGCTGCTTTAACCAAACAAATCAGAAAAGATCATGCAAAACCAAGCCGGTGATTTTGAAATCTGTAAAGAATACCTGAACAAGGTCTCCAGAACCTTTGCCCTGAATATCAGGGTACTCAGCGGGAGCGCCTACAAGAGCCTTCTCCTGGCCTATCTTCTGTGCCGTATTGCCGATACCATAGAAGACGATCCCCACCTCCCTGCACAATTCAAGATGCAAAAACTGTGCGAATACGCAGATCTCTTCCCCCCCAGGTCAGATTATAACAGGCAGATTGAAAACCTGCTGGAAGACATCTATTTCACCCAGAAGAGTGATGATTCTGATCTCGTCAGGGATAGCGCCACGATCTTCAATGAATTTGTGAAACTTCCCTCCCCAATGATTTCTATAGTATCTGCCCGCGTCAAAGAAATGGCGCTCGGCATGGCAACCCTCCTTGGAGAAAAAAGGGATGGGGGAGTCACCTTCCTGGAAAACAGAGAAGAACTTGACAGCTACTGTTACTATGTGGCAGGCACGGTCGGCCTGATGATTACCGAAATATTTTCAGAGGCCTCAACCAGGATAAATGGAGTGACCAGAGAAAAGCTCCTGAGGAGAAGCGTTGCCTTTGGCCTCGGCTTGCAGATAACAAACATCGCGAAAGACTTTTTCGGAGATCGCAATCGTGGCTGGTGCTACGTTCCGCGTTCTTTTTTCACAGAGGAAGGCATCGACCCGGCATCAGGCAATTTTTACGATAACAGGAAAGCCTACACCAATGTTCACAAGAAATTAATAAAACTGGCACTGCATTACCTTGATGAGGCGTTACAATACACAATTGATATCCCCAGGTCACTTATCCGATACCGTCTTTTCTGCGCATGGCCTCTCTTCATGGCTCTCGAAACGCTGGACAAACTCTACGGCGAAGAGAGTCTCTTTAGCGGAGAGGTCATAAAGATAAGCAGGGATGATGTGAAGCGAATTGTCAGGAACACATCCCTTGCTGTAATATCAAATAATGCCCTGAAATCCATGTATTCCCGCACACGCCGGAATATTGACGGAAAATCATAACTCCTTTTCTGAAAGGCTGCTCCCGTCACAAAACATTACTCCCCTCTTCTCTATCTTTGCCCTCTTCGCTTTTCTGTCATCCAGTCCCAGGACATGCACAAGTATCTCCAGGGGGTTCACCCCTCCTTTCGAGCTAGAGCTAAGGGTCATCTTAATCACGGAATCCTTCCCATCAAAGGAGAGTGAATCAACGAAGGGACGGATATCCTTCTTTGTCTCTTTCCCCTTCCGAATTCTGGGAACATCAAAGGCAGAGAGCGCTAAAAAATGATTTATCTTCCCTCTTAAATCCAGTTCTTCGTCCATATCTGGCCCGCGGTAAAGACATATTTCATATTGAACCCCGGAAATATATTCGGAAAGGGCGCCGCTGCCGGACGGAACCTCTCTGATATCGAGTATCGTAATACCGGAAGGCAATGAAAGATTGATCTTATCAATAAAATCGTCGACAGGGAGGGCGAGGTCCCTTACCTGAATATCGGCATATTCACAGCGGCTCTCTATACCGACGGGGGTTGCATTGGGAAAGGATACCTTGGGCGAGGGATGAAACCCTTCCGAAAAGGCAAAGGTAAGACCGCTTCTCGTTATCCCCCTTATGAGGGCAGCAGATGTTTCAAGATGAGACAAAAAGGACGCATTCCCTTCCTTGGCATATCTTACACGTAATTTTGTTATCTCGCCGTTGTCTTCCTGATGGATATCAGGGGCATCTATTCCCTCATCCTTGCCGCTCAATTCACCGGCCAGAATAACTTTCACATCCTCTTTGCAGACACCACAGTCATGGCACCTCCCGAAGCGACAGTCTTCCGTCGGTTCACCCTTAAGGCCCTTCTCATATTCATCAATGAGGAATTTCTCTTTCAGACCGCAGTCTATATGTTCCCAGGAGAGGGACTCATTTATGCTGCGCTCACCAAGGTAGTCCTCCACCCCTATATGGAGATTCTTTAAGGCCTCTTCCCACAGGTCAAACCTGAACTGATCACTCCATCCATCAAAGCGGCATCCCATCAAAAAAGCCTTCTCTATCAGTAGACTAATCTTTTCATCTCCCCTGGATAACACCCCTTCAAGAAGGCTCATCCTTCCGTCATGCCATTTAAGATTCAGGTTTCTATGGCGTATGTTTTTCTTGAAAAACTTCTGCTTATGGAGAATTTCATCCAGATCAATCTGCCTCTCCCACTGAAAAGGCGTGTGTGGTTTCGGGACAAACGTGGAGAGGCTGACTGTGACCTGTTTTCTGTTGCCGCCTTCCCTGAGTACCCTGTAGGCAAGGTCCAGGATTCCATCGAGGTCCTCTTCCTTCTCCGTCGGGAGGCCCAGCATAAAATAGAGTTTTACGGATCTCCACCCGGCATCAAATACCCTCCGCGTCGTTAAAAGAAGATCTTCTTCCGAATTCCCCTTGTTTATTACATTTCTCAATCGCTGGGTCCCCGCCTCCGGAGCCAGTGTAAAGCTTGTCTTTCTCACCCTCTTTACCTGTTCTATCAGGTTCGCCGTAAGGGTCTCCACCCTCATGGAGGGAAGCGCCAGAGCGATTTTCCTCTCACAGTAGCGATTCATGAGTGACGCGAGAAGAGGCTCAATCTTCGAATAGTCACCGGAACTGAGGGATAGAAGGGAAAGTTCGTCATATCCGGTGGAAGAGATCATATCGTCGGCCATCTTTTCCAGTGTCGCGGCGGACCGTTCCCTTACAGGTCTCCACACCATACCCGCCTGACAAAACCGGCACCCCCGTGTGCATCCCCGTGCTATCTCCAGGGTGATCCTGTCATGAATTACTCTCATCAGTGGAACGACAGGTTCCAAGGGAAGGAGCCAGTCGTTAATATTTGTAACTATCCTCTTTTTTATCCTGTCTTTACTGTCATGTACGGAGGGAACATAAACACCGTCTATCTCCGACAGTTGAGAAAGAAGGCCCTCTCTATTGTATCCCTTTTCCTTCCCAACCATTATGGCGCGGGAGACATCAAGAACGGCTTCCTCACCCTCACCCACAACAAAGGCATCAAAAAAAGGGGACATCGGGCCGGGGTTGAAGGCACAGGGACCTCCTCCGATAATAACAGGCGATTCCTCACCCCTGTCGACGGCATATATGGAAATTCCACCAAGATCGAGCATATTTAATACATTCGTATAAGACAACTCGTACTGAAGAGAAAAGCCCACTATATCAAACTGATTTAATGGAATGCCCGATTCCAGAGACGCTAGAGGGACATTACTGCCCCTCATCAGAGACTCCATATCAGGCCAGGGAGCAAAAAAGCGCTCGGCCACGATTTGATCTTCCCCGTTCAGAATGGAGTAGAGGATCTGGATGCCAAGGTGTGACATCCCCACTTCATAGGCATCGGGAAATGCCAGGGCAAAGGATAGTTTGCATCTCTCCCGGTCTTTTTTTATCGAATTTACCTCCCCACCAATGTAGCGGCCGGGTCTCTGGGTGAGGGGCAATAGCGCATCTATTTTTGAGTATTTCATATTAATTTTATCTGTGCCGATGTATTTTATCTTCCCTCCATATGCAACTCTGTACCCGAAAGTTCAACCACTGTCTTACGGTCACCACAGGGCAAGGATCAGGCCGAATCGAAAGATATTCTATGCTCAGGTTACATAGCATAAAAGGTCGACGTTGAAAAGGAACACCTGAGAAGACAACAACTCCAGTACCGCATATTAATAACTTTACCGATCCCATTAATAGACAAATACTTGACTTGAACCATAATATTCATATATTGCTCTTTAGAAGACACATAAATCTCAGGAGTTTAATAAGTGAAAACTACGGCAATATTGTTGCTGTCGTGTCCCGACCAGAAGGGAATAGTGGCAGCCATATCGAACTTCATTTTTCAACACACAGGGAACATCCTATACGCGGCACAGCATACGGCACAACCTGAAAATATATTATTCATGAGAATAGAGTGGGATCTGGATAATTTTTCCATTCCCCGCAACGAGATCAGGCAGGCATTTATACCCCTGGCGGAAAGATTTAAAATGAAGTGGGCTATTCGTTTTTCCGACTATGTCCCAAAAGTAGCCGTATTCGTATCAAGTCATATCCATTGCTTTCACGACCTTATTCTAAGACACCGGATGGGAGAATTCCAGGCAGAAATACCCCTGGTTATAAGCAATCACAACGACTTGAAGCCGATAGCAGAACAGTACTCACTGAACTTCATGCACTTCCCGATAACTCCGGAAACCAAAAAGAAGCAGGAAGAAAAGGAAATTGAAGAGTTGATAAAACACAATATAGACCTTGTCGTCCTTGCCCGTTACATGCGGATCCTCAGCGGAAACATCGTAAATCTATATAAAAACAGGATTATCAATATACATCATTCCTTCTTGCCCGCCTTCGCAGGGGGCAGGCCCTATCAGCATGCCTACGAAAGGGGAGTAAAGATCATCGGGGCCACAAGCCATTATGTTACGGAAGATCTTGATGAAGGGCCAATAATTGCCCAGGATATAATCCAAATCACACACAGAGATTCCGTTGAAGATATGGTGCTCAAGGGAAAAGACATCGAGCGAACGGTTCTTGCCAAGGCGGTAAGACTTCATCTGGCAAACAAGATACTCGTCTATGGGTCCAAGACAATTGTATTTGACTAGCGTCGTGTCAATCAAGAAATGTCATTTCGACCGCAGGGAGAAATCTAAGATTTCTCAGTCGTGAAGGCTCCTTCGAAATGACAGAGTATCGTTGACATGACACCAGTGTGAATTTATTACAAAATCACCCCCCCCCCGACAGATCCATCTATCCACATCTGCTCAATGATATCCGTGCGTTGCGTCAATCGTAGGTTCCAAGAAAATGTGTCCGCTGATAATAAGTATCAGTAATGATATGATCATCGTCGAATAGGCAATGAGTGTATTGCTTCTAACCGCTGTAAAATATAAAGCAGAACAATGTGAAAATAATTGTCAAAGCGAGGATCAGGTTGGGATGCGAACGGTGGCAATTGGTAAAAAATATTAGGATTTACAGGTGAAGTTTTCAGTTGGAATTAGCACTATTGTTTACCATTCATCGGCGCCAAAATGCTGTTACTTAAAGAACGGGGAGAACCTTTTGAAGAAATTGTCCGGTCAGTGATCTTTTCACTGAGGCGATCTCATCAGGTGTTCCCGTGGCCACAATCTCACCGCCACCGTCTCCCCCTTCGGGTCCGAGGTCTATTACATAATCGGCACACTTGATAATATCCAGATTGTGTTCTATCACCACAACCGTGTTTCCCATATCCACCAGTCTTGTCAATACGTGAAGGAGCTTTTCTATATCCGCGAAGTGCAGGCCGATCGTCGGTTCATCCAGTATATATAAGGTATCGGTCGTCTGCCTCTTTCCCAGTTCCCTGGCAAGTTTAATCCTCTGTGCCTCACCTCCGGAGAGCGTCGTTGCCGACTGCCCCAGTTTAACATACCCCAGACCGACATCGGAAAGAAGTTTTAATTTGGATTTCACTATGGGAATATTTTTAAAAAAGGAGAGGGCCTGATCGACGGTCATATCCAGGACATCTGCAATGCTTTTCCCCTTGTACAGTATCTCCAGGGTATCCCTGTTGAAACGTTTTCCCTGGCATACATCGCAGGTTATGTAAACATCGGGCAGAAAGTGCATCTCGATTCTTTTCAGGCCGTCCCCCCGGCAGGACTCGCATCTCCCCCCCTTAATATTAAAGCTGAACCTGCCCAGCTTGTACCCACGCATTCTCGATTCGGGAAGCTGGCTGAAGAGTTCACGAACATGGGTAAATGCGCCCGTATAGGTGGCAGGATTCGAACGGGGTGTCCGCCCGATAGGTTGCTGGTCCATGACGATAACCCTTTCGATGCCGCCAAAATCGCGTACTTTCTTTATCTTTCCCGCCTTCCCCCTGTGTCTGTTCAACCTCCTCCGGAGTACCTTATAAAGTGTTTCGATAACCATAGTACTCTTGCCGGAACCCGACACACCGGTAACGCAGGTAAAGACACCCGTTGGGATACTGATATCGATATCCTTAAGATTATTTTCCGAAGCCCCCTCCAGGAGAATAACTTGGCCCGAAAATGTTCTCCTTTTTGCGGGGAGGGGTATAGAGAGCCTCCCTGAAAGATAACCTCCGGTAACAGATTCTTCAGATTTGCGGCTTTCATCAGGCGTGCCCTGGAAGACGACCTCTCCGCCATGCAGGCCTGCTCCGGGGCCCATGTCGATGATACAGTCGGATTCATTCATCACAGTTGCATCATGTTCCACTACCAGAACAGTATTCCCCATATCACGGAGACGCTTCAGTGTAGAAATAAGCCTGACATTATCCCGGGGATGGAGACCGATCGTCGGTTCATCGAGCACATAGAGGACGCCGACCAGGCCCGAACCAATCTGCGTGGCAAGCCTTATACGCTGCCATTCCCCGCCGGAAAGCGTACCCGATGACCGCGCCAGATTGAGATAGTCCATGCCCACATCCAGAAGAAAGCTGAGCCTCTCTTTTATCTCCTTCAATATCCTCTCAGCGATAAGAGATTCCCGTCGGGAAAGGGAAAGGGCGCCGAAAAACTTCATGCACTCACCTATGGACATGAGGCATACCTCATAGATGTTTTTCCCCTCCAGGGTCACCGAACGGCTCTCCTCTTTCAATCTGGCACCGCCGCAGGCGGGACAATCTCTCATATTCATATATTGTAACAGGTCAGTCCTGACGTCTCCCGAGACAGATTCCCGGTATCTCCGGTCCAGATTGGGGATTATCCCTTCAAAAGGCCTGCTATAAAAATACCTCCTTCCCCTCCTGTCGTGATAAAATTCTATCTTTTCACTCCCCGAACCGTAGAGAAGGACATTCCTGATATTCTCGGCCAGCTTACTAAAGGGTGTATTGATATCAAATTCATAGTGCCTCGACAGGCTCTCCAGCATCTGATAAAAGTATACGGAGTTTCGCCTGTCCCAGGGAGCGATGGCGCCCTCTCTTATGGACAGCTCTACATCGGGAACAACCAGATTCTCATCGAAATATATCTTTGTCCCCATCCCCCCGCACTCGGGACAGGCGCCGTAGGGGCTGTTAAATGAAAACATTCGAGGCGTAAGTTCCGCAATACTAATGCCGCATTCGGGACAGGAGTAGGCTTCGCTGAACACTATCTCCTCGCCATCAATAATCTGCGTCTTGACAAGCCCTTCCGAAAGACCCAGGGCAATTTCAATGGAATCCCTCAACCTTTTTCTTATCCCACCCTTGACAATCAATCTGTCAACAATGACATCGATCGTGTGGTGTTTGTTTCTGTCCAGTGTAATATCCTCGGACAGCTCCCGCACCTCTCCATCAATCCGGACACGGACAAAACCATCTTTCCGTAATTTTCTCAACTCCTTCTGAAATTCCCCTTTTTTCCCCTTTACAATGGGGGCGATAAGGTTAATCTTTGTCCTGTCGGGAAGGGAAAGTATCTTATCAACCATCATATCGACGGTCTGGGATATTATCTCTCTCCCGCATTTATAACAGTGTGGCACCCCGATACGGGCAAAGAGAAGGCGCAGATAGTCATATACCTCCGTTACCGTCCCTACGGTGGAACGGGGATTATGGCTTGCCGACCTCTGCTCAATAGCAATGGCGGGAGACAAACCCTCTATGAGTTCAACGTCGGGCTTGTCCATCTGCCCGATAAACTGGCGGGCATAGGTGGAAAGAGACTCCACATATCGTCTCTGCCCCTCGGCAAAGATGGTATCGAAGGCGAGCGAAGACTTCCCGGAACCGCTCACACCGGTAATGACGACAATTTTATCGCGGGGGATATTGACATTGACATTCTTTAAGTTGTGCTGACACGCACCCCTGACTTTTATATATTTCATATTTTGTAATCGCGAAAATTGAAAGGGGGGAAAACATAGGCTACTGATCGAGCCTTATTTCTATGAGAGATTTCTTCCTCTGTTCTTGAATCCACTCCCCAAATTTCTTTTGTGCCTTTTCATTGGCTATACTTTCTTTTATTTCGTCTCTGACATCTTCAAGGGGTTTCACACCTGCGCCCCTTTTATCTGCAATCTTAATTATATGAAAACCGACGGGGGATGTGATCACGTCGCTTATTTCATCCGTCTTCAATCGAAAGGCCTCCTTGTCCACCTCAGGGAGCATGACCCCCTTCTCGATAAAGCCAAGATCACCACCGGCCTGAGCGGCAGGTCCCTGAGAATACTCCATTGCCAGTTGCGCGAACGATTCGCCCCGCTTCAGCTTTTCAAGCACCTTCTCCGCATTTCCCCTCAGGGTTCTCCTCTTCTCCTCGCCGGCATCTTCGGGGGCGATTATGAGTATCTGCTGGACTCTTACGACCTCTTTCCCCTCATATTCACCTCTGTGCCTGGAATAATACTCCCCGATCTCCTCCTTGCTAACACCTATCTTTGATCTGATCTCTTTTCCTATCAGTCTTATTTTGACGATCTGTCTGCGCATCTCTTCTTTATAGTCGTCCAGCGCGGCGTCACGCTCGGAAAGCATCTCCTTGAATTGGTTCATGGACAATTTTTTTTCATCCAGAATACCCTTCAAGGCCTGGTCCACATCTCCCTCGTCTACGACGATACCCAATCTGCTCGCCTCCTGATCTATCAACATATTATTGATCAGGCCATTCAAGGCGGCCTTCCTGGCCTCGTTTATGACCTCTTCATTTCCTCTGACATTTTGAGATTTTTCTATCCTCTTCATGAATAATTCAAGAGTACTGTTTAATTCGGAGAGGGTGATTATGTCATAGTTTACAACGGCAACTATTCTGTCCACAAAATCGGCCGCAGCCGCAGTAGACATACACACAACCACCAGAGCGATAATAATACCCGATTTCACTGCTCTCATATATCTTCCCCTGAGTTTGGAAATTTTACATATCTTATGGATGCTATCAGAATATTGCGCCACTTTCAATCATTTAAAACAGATAGTAACACCAAAGAATTATGGTAAATAGGCGCGTTTTCCGAATTGAATCTCCCCACAACAGGTCGCGGGGAATGCGCTCGCTGTTCAGTTCAATAA
>JAUVXT010000078.1 GCA_030603465.1 Deltaproteobacteria bacterium | reverse complement strand
GACCTGCGAATGACCAAGGTCCAGCAAAAGATATCGGGATGCTTTAGGTCAATGGATGGTGCAAAAATATTCTGCCGAATCCGAAGCTATCTGTCGACGTGCAGGAAACAAGGCATCACTGCGTCCGAAGCCTTGCGCTTGCTGTTTCAGGGAAAGTCCCCAGCATTTATGGATGTGAAAGAACATTGTGCTGAATAGTTACGATATTTTTAAAAGTTATTGTTTGAAATGGAATAAAAGTGATATGGAAATTCCATAGATAAGTTTCCTGTTTAGATTATGGTTTGCCGTGCAGATTCAACTAAATAATATATGTTAGCTCAAACAGACCTGATTGGAGATTCCCCGCAACTTGTTGCGGGGAGCTTCAATTAGAAGGTAAATTAGAATATGGAAATACCGCTGCTAAATGACATTGTCGTTATATTTGGACTGGCTATTGCGGTCCTCTTTATATGCCATCGACTTCGCGTGCCGGCGGTTGTGGGATTCCTCCTCACAGGGATATTCGTCGGACCTTACGGATTTGGGCTGGTAAAGGCAGTCCATGAAGTTGAAATTTTAGCTGAAATCGGTATTGTTTTATTGCTTTTTACCATCGGAATCGAGTTCTCACTTGAAAGACTGCTGCAAATCAGGAAGTCCGTCCTGATGGGCGGCTCGCTTCAGGTTTTGCTGACCTTCCTGGCTACTTTGTTTATAGCCAGGCGGTTTGGCCAGGCTTTTGGTGAGGCGATCTTCATCGGATTTCTCGTAGCCCTGAGCAGCACAGCCATTGTGCTCAAGCTAATCCAAGAAAGAGCCGAAGTTGATAGTCCACACGGACGTACGACCCTTGGTATCCTGATCTTTCAGGACATTATTATTGTTCCTATGATCCTGGTCACCCCGCTGCTGGCTGGTGCAACAGGGAATTTAGGTGAATCTATCCTCATTCTTCTGGCCAAAGGAATTGGCATAATCCTGTTGGTGTTCGTCAGCGCCAAATGGATTGTACCCCGAGTATTGTATCAAATCGCAAGGACACGCAATCAAGAAGTTTTTTTATTAAGCGTGATTGTAATATGCCTTGGTGTCGCGTGGCTAACTTCCAAGGCAGGTCTATCCCTTGCCCTGGGTGCGTTTTTAGCAGGATTGATCATTTCCGAATCCGAATACAGCCATCAGGCGCTCGGGAATATTTTACCCTTTCGGGATGTCTTTACAAGCTTCTTTTTTGTTTCCATTGGTATGCTGCTGGATGTAGGCTTCCTTTTCCAGCAACCGGGAACTATTGTGCTGATCGCTTTGGGAGTTTTGATTTTAAAATCCAGCATTGCCTGTTTTACAACAATTTTATTAGGATTCCCACTTCTTAGTTCAATCCTGGTTGGCCTTGCACTCAGTCATGTTTGTGAATTTTCTTTCATTCTATCCAGGTCCGGTGTTGAACATGGTTTGCTTGCCGGAAATAATTATCAGATGTTTCTGGCTTTTTCTATACTTAGCATGGCGGCGACACCATTCATTATAACACTGGCGCCACGCGCAGCCGATATGATTCTGCGGTTGCCGCTGCCAAAAAGGTTAATATCAGGTTTTTATCCTGTTCCGGAGATAAAGGTTGAGGCTAAGAAAGACCACCTTATTATAATCGGTTTCGGAGTCAATGGTAGAAATGTTGCGCGAGCCGCAAGGGTAACTGGCATCCCTTATGTGATTATTGAAATGAACCCGGAAACGGTAAGAAACGAACAGGCGGAGGGTGAACCTATTTATTATGGCGATGCAACCCAGGAGGCGGTGCTTCAGCACGCAGACATTAGAGATGCGATGGTGGTAATTGTAGCCATCGCCGACTGCGCCGCAACACGTAGAATTACCGAAATCGCCAGGAGATTCAACCAAAAGGCTCACATAATTATACGAACACGTTATCTCCAAGAGATGAAGCCTTTGTATGAATTAGGAGCTAACGAGGTAATTCCGGAAGAGTTTGAGACATCAGTGGAGATTTTCACTCGGGTTTTGGCTAAATATCTTATACCAAGAGATGAAATCGAAGCGTTGGTCGCTGAAATACGATCAGATGGTTACGAAATGTTTCGAAGCCTTTTCAAAGAGTCGTCATCTTTTTCCGATATAAACCTTCAGCTTCCCGATGTTGAAATCAGTACTTTGAGGGTTGTTGAAAGATCACCTTTAGTTGGAAAAAGTTTAGCTGAAATTGAGCTGAGAAAGAAATATGGAGTTACAGTATTGGCAATACGTCGAAACTCACAAATATTATCCAATCCAAACGTAAACATGCCATTTTGTGTTAACGATGTGCTTTTTGTCCTTGGACCACCAGACAGGGTTGCCGATGTTGCTGGTTTATCCCGAAATCCGGCTGTTTGATAAAATGAAGGCAATAATTAATGGAAAAATATAAAGGTAATGATTATTGGGGAAACTATATGGAATATTGGTTCGGAAGTTAACTAATCGAAAAATGGATTAATAATGTAACTGTAAAAAAATAAAATCAGTAAATGAAGAAATAATTATACCTCATAATGAATTTTTAAAGTCAACATTAGTTGTACAATCAGGTGAAGATGAAATGACCCCAAATATTATGTAAAAAAGACTTTTGATAAGCTGGGAAGTAAAAAAAGAAGTATATTGAAATGAATGATTCACCCCATTTCCCTTTATTGAAAAAATATTGTGAGGAATGGAACAAAACAGTAGTAGAATTTGTGAATGAGATATAAAAAACAGAACAAATAAATCCAGCGGACGTAAAAAGCCGCGCCGCTGATTTAAAAGTTAGGCTTATGTGATAGAGGTTCATCAATGGAAAAAATATTAAAGGGGTATTACGCAACCAGAATTTACCTTCCTTTATCAGGCTTGTCTAGGAAGTGGCGACGTTTTTCAAAATGCCTCATGAATAAAGAGAGTAAACTACTTCAACAAGTTAATTTGCCGGAAGTGTCTTGGAAGGACTGCACTAGCAAACGCATAATAAAAATATGGGAGAATGAACAAGCAAATGGAAATGTACGAATAAGTGAGCTTGGTGTGATTAATATGATTGCAGCAGATTGTGAAGATGGGACAAATCTTTTTGAAATAGGCACCTTTGACGGGCGGACTTTATTAAACCTTGCTTTTTCATCGCCATCAAACTGCAGCTTATATACTCTTGATTTGTTACCGACAATGGATACTCATTTCTCATTAGCTCCAGGCGAAAGGCATATGGTGGAAAAGAAGATGCCTGGCGAACGGTTTGAGAAGTATCAAAAATCTGCTAATTCTATTGTTAATAAAATACACCAATTGTTTGGTGATTCAGCATCATTTGATTTTTCTCCTTACAAAAACTCATGCTCTCTAGTTTTTGTAGATGGTTCTCATGCATATGAATATGTTAAGTCTGATACTTATACGGCCATGGATATGATTAAGCGTGGTGGTGTAATTATTTGGCATGATTATGGAATTTGGGAGGGTGTGACAAAAGCATTAGAAGAAATTGAGTCAAATGAAAAATATGGATTAAAAAATATTAAAGGCACAAGTCTCGTTTATTGGAAAAACGAAAAATAGCCTGACAAAGCAAATCAAATCGGACAGGTTTCGTCGCTACGCTCCTCAACCTGTCGGTTATTTGCGACGGTTATGAGTAGCAAATAAAATAAAGGAAGAATAATGGCTATATTAGGGGAATATTACCAAAAAGATCGTGGCTGTACCCTATGTAACAACCGTGATGTGCCCTTCACACCTTTGAATAAAGATACAAAACTAACGCGAAAGTGGAATTCAATATTCCGGAAGGGGCAACTTTAAAAATTTATCGGAAATGCACTCAGTTTTTCACTCAGTAAAACAAAAAGGGATTAGCCTATGTAAGCTAATCCCTTGAAATGAATGGGGGGGGGCGATGGGACTCGAATCCACGCCCTCTGTCATGACAGGCCGTATACCTTGATGTGCCAACAATTATGGTTCGGCACGCTTCCCGATTATAGTATCCTTCAGATAGTTGCCGTCGTCTTTTTCGGGATAGTCTATATTGTAGTGAAGACCCCTGCTTTCCTTTCTCAGAAGGGCGCATCGAATTATCAATTCGGCGACCGTCGCGATATTCCGAAGTTCCAGGAGATTCGACGTGATTGTAAAATTCCAGTAATACTCTTCAATTTCCCGGCTAAGCAGATCGATTCTTCTCTTCGCGCGTTCCAGCCTCTTGTTTGATCTCACTATTCCCACATAATTCCACATACATTGTCTGATCTCATCCCAGTTGTGGGCAACCACTATGGCTTCATCGCTCTCAGTCGCTCCTCCGGGGTCCCAGGGAGGTATGGCCGTCGAATCGTAGCCGGTTTCATGAAATATCTGAGATATCCGGTTAAATGCCCTGTCCGAAAAGACCACGGCTTCTAACAGAGAGTTGCTGGCAAGTCGATTGGCTCCATGGAGGCCGGTACAGGACACCTCTCCGCAGGCGAAGAGCCCGTCGATTGTGGTCTCTCCAACAGAATTGACCACCACGCCGCCGCATTGATAATGGGCGGCGGGTACGACGGGGATCGGTTCTTTCGATATATCTATTCCGAGCGCAAGGCATTTGTCGTAAATATTGGGGAATCTGCCTGTTAAAAAGTCTCTGTCCTTATGTGTGATGTCGAGAAAGACACAGTCATCACCCGATTTTTTCAATTCCGTGTCGATGGCCTTGGCGACAACATCGCGAGGTGCCAGACTCTCCATGGGATGGTATCTTTCCATGAATGTGGAACCATCGGCGAGCTTCAAATGTGCGCCTTCTCCCCTTACTGCTTCACTGATGAGAAAGGATTTTACTTCCGGGTGATAGAGGCATGTGGGGTGAAATTGAATGAATTCCATGTTGGCGATTTCTGCGCCCGCCCTGTAGGCCATAGCGATGCCGTCTCCCGTGGCAATGTCGGGATTGGTTGTGATGAGATAGATCTTTCCAGAGCCACCCGTTGCCAGGATGACAAACTTTGCCCTGAAGGTATGGATGAGGTTGTTTTCTATGTCAAAAACGTAGGCGCCCGTGCACCTGTTGTCCTTCCCATTTCTCCCGGGTGGCCTTGGCTGGCAGATAAGGTTAATGGCAAAGTGATTTTCATAGACATCTATATTTTCTTCGGCGGCAACCCTTTCAATAAGGGCGCGTTCTATCTCCTTTCCCGTAATATCCTTTGCATGCAGAACCCGTCTGTGGCTGTGGCCTCCCTCTCTGCCAAGGTCATACATGGTGGAACCCTTGTTCCCGGATCTGGTAAACTCGACGCCCCATTTCACCAGTTCCCCGATCCTTTCAGGCCCTTCTTCAACAACAAATCTTACAGTCTCTTCCCTGCATATCCCGGCACCGCAGGTCAGTGTGTCCTCTATGTGCGATTCAAAGGTGTCATTTGTGTCTGTAACTGTGGCAATGCCGCCCTGGGCGTAATTTGTGTTCGATTCCACCTTTTCCTTTTTTGTGACTATGGAAACGGTGCCGAGCCCCGCCGCCTTTATCGCAAAGGCGAGACCCGCTATTCCGCTTCCCAGTACGAGAAAATCTGATTTTATTTCCATGTTTTGCCCTTCTTATATATTTACAAACGAAGTGCTTTCCTATATACATCTTTCAATCTGAAAGTTTCAAGCTTAAATGGAGTAAATAATGCTGGTATTGGGGATAGAATCCTCATGCGATGAAACGGCGGCGGCCGTGGTTTCCGATGGCACCTCCCTCCTGTCCAATGTTGTCGCGTCACAGATAGACGTACACAGTAAATTCGGAGGAGTGGTTCCTGAAATAGCATCGAGAAAACATATAGAGGTGATCATTCAGGTCATTGAGCAGGCACTGGACGATGCGGGAGTGACTCTGGACGATATAGATGGCATTGCGGGAACGCGCGGTCCCGGGCTGATCGGTTCGTTACTGGTTGGTCTGTCTGTGGCCAAATCTATTGCCTTCATGAAAGATATTCCATTTGTCGGTGTAAATCATGTGGAGGGGCACGTAGCGGCCATATTTTTGACGGAAGAGAAGCCGGAGTTTCCCTTCGTGGCCCTGGTAGTTTCCGGCGGTCACACGAATATCTATCTCGTCGCGGATTCCGGGTCATTTCGTACCCTCGGACAAACCAGGGATGATGCGGCAGGAGAGGCCTTCGATAAGGGGGCAAAGATGCTGGGCCTCGGCTATCCGGGAGGTATAGTAATAGATCGATTGTCCAAAGGAGGAAATCCAGCATTTGTTAAGTTCCCCAGATCGATGAAAGGTAGTATTGACTTCAGCTTCAGCGGTCTCAAGACATCACTTTTGTACTATATAAAAAAGAGAGAAACACCCGTTACCGAAGATGAACTGCCCCATATAGTGGCGAGTTATCAGGATGCCATAGTGGATGTTCTGGTCGACAAAACCCTTAAGGCCGCGGAAGAGTATTCCCTGTCAAGAGTGGTTATTGCGGGCGGCGTTGCCGCGAACAGCAGGCTCCGTGACATATTTCATGAAAGGGCAGGGGGAAAGGGAATTGAGGTATTTATCCCCCCTCCCGTTTTATGTACCGACAACGCGGCGATGATTGCAGTTGTCGGCGACAATCTATTGAAACGCGGAGAAAGGGGTTCATTTGACCTTAATGCCATTTCCAGATGGCCTCTCGATTTTCCGGGGGAGATATGAATCTGAAGGAGAGATACAAAAGCATTTATGATCAATTTATAAGCCTCAAGGGGAAACCGGAAAAAATCGCCCTGGGTACGGCCATCGGTATCTTTATCGGTGTGACACCGACGATCCCCTTTCATACTGTTATGGTTATTGCGCTGACCTTTCTCTTCAGGCAGAATTTCACGACGGCATTTTTAGGCGCCACCCTCATTTCGAATCCCTTTACCATCCCCTTCCTTTATGTGTCGCAGTATAACCTGGGGAAATGCCTTCTCGGGAAGGGGTGGCAGGAGATCGTATTTACCGACTATTCCATATGGGATATAATGCATACGGGATGGAATGTTGCCTGCCCTTTGCTTCTGGGAGGAGTAATAATGGCAGTATTCTTTGCCATACCGGCCTATTTTATCACCTATAGGGCCGTGCTGATTATAAGGAAAAAAAGGCATGACCACTCTCAGGGAAATCCTTAGGAAATACAGGATACGGCCACTAAAGAAGCTTGGGCAATCATTTCTTATAGACGGTAATATTGCAGCCGGAATTGTAAGATCTTCAGGCATCGAGGGGGGTGACGTTGTAGTGGAAATAGGTTCCGGGCATGGGGCCTTGACTTCACTTATCGTTAAGGAAGCGGAGAGGGTCGTAGCCGTCGAGATTGATCCGCGGATGGTGGATATACTGCGAGAGGAGCTGAAAGAGGCTTCAAACCTGGAAATTTTTCAGCAGGATATTCTCGATTATGACTTTTCAATACCACTCCGGGATAGTAGAGACAAAAACAAGTTAAAAATTATAGGTAATATACCTTATAGTATTTCTTCCCAGATACTTTTCAGATTGATTGACTTCCGGGAAACAATATCTTCCATGACACTGATGTTTCAAAAGGAGGTGGCGGAAAGAATCACGGCGGCTCCCGGCACGAAGGAATACGGAATACTCTCCGCAATTACTTCGATGTATACCATTCCATCCAGGGTCATGACGGTTCCTGCCGATTGCTTTTTCCCGAGACCGAAGGTCGATTCTGCGGTCTTGAAGATGGAGGTGAGGGAAACCCCCTTATATGCGGCAAAGGATAACGATCTTTTCCTGAAGGTGGTGAAGTGCGCCTTTGCAAAGAGGAGGAAGACGCTTTTTAATAACCTGAGGAGTTCAGGACTCTTCCCCGCAGGGATAGAAGACATTCAAATGGTTCTCGATAGACTGGGTATAGATGGCGGGAGGAGGGGAGAGACATTGACGGTGGAAGAATTCGGGATACTCAGTGATGCAATTCGGGATTTGCAATTATCTTGACAGAAACCCTGCTATCTGATAGCAAACAGCCATATCGCCTGGATCCTTAAAGGACTGGGACGGAGGGAAGTAGGATATCATGAAGGATGAAACTTGGGCCTCCCCTTTCAGCGGTGAGGCCTTTTTTATGGGAAATTTTGCTTGATGAAGATCATAAAGACAGCCAGAGAAATGCAGGAGTTTTCCGATTCCCTGAGGAGGGAAGAGAAGGAGATCGCCTTTGTTCCCACCATGGGTTACCTCCATGAAGGCCATCTGGACCTCATGAGGGAGGGGAAAAAGAGGGGCGACTGCCTCGTGATAAGCATATATGTGAATCCCGCGCAGTTTGCCCCCGGAGAAGATCTGGAAAAGTATCCGAGAGATTTCGAGAGAGATGAAAGACTTGCCCGGGATGTGGGGGTGGATGTGATTTTCTATCCCTCCGACAGAGAGATCTATCCCGACGGTTTTCAGACTTACGTAGATGTGGAGAAGGTGTCGAATAATCTCTGCGGCCTTTCAAGACCGCTCTTTTTCAGGGGTGTGGCCACGGTATGTAACAAGCTCTTCAATATAGTGAAACCACATGTGACGGTTTTCGGGAAGAAGGACTTTCAACAGCTTGTTGTGATCAAGAGGATGGTGGCCGACCTGAATATGGACATCGAAGTTGTCGGCATGCCCACGACCAGAGAATCAGATGGGCTTGCCATGAGTTCCAGGAATGCTTACCTCAAGGAAGTCGAGAGGGGGTCGGCTTTGAGTTTGAGCCGTTCACTGAAGCTGGCAAAGGAGCTTTACGAAGAGGGTGAGCGCAGAGCCTCTGTGATAATCGAAAAGGTAGAAAAATATATAGGGAGCCATCCATATACGAAGATAGATTACGTGAAGATCTGTGATACGGAAACCATGGAGGATGTGGAAACTCTGGAAAATGAATCTGTCCTGGCTCTGGCCGTCTGGGTCGGATTTCCAAGACTTATAGACAATTATGTCTTAGGCGAACCTCTAAATATGATGTAATCGTAAAAAGTCAGTTTTTCTCACTTGAAGACCATTTTGGGGATGATTTAGGCGCTTGGCTAAAAATCTAAAACTCGTGCTAACGCACTCAAACAATTAGAATTTCTTAACGCCAACCACTTCAATCATCTTTTTCCCAAAATGCTCGAACTGAACAGCGAGCGCAGCCCCCGCTGCTTGCGGCGGGGTTAGCGAGCGGATAAAAAATAAAAATTTTCCTTAACAGTCGGAGATTCCCCGCAACTTGTTGCGGGGAGCTTCAATCCGCTCGAAAAAGATTTTTTACGAGGTTGTCAAATATAGCAGGATAAACAGGGAGAGTAATATGCAAAGAGTAATGCTGAAATCAAAATTACACAGGGCGACGATCACCGAGGCCTGTCTCCATTATGAAGGGAGTATTGCTATCAGTAAGGATCTGATGGAAGCAGCGGATATGCTTCCCTATGAAAAGGTAGATATATATAACATATCCAATGGAGAGAGGTTTTCCACATATGTGATTGAAGGAGAACGTGACTCAGGCATTATAAGCCTGAATGGCGCTGCGGCGAGAAAAGGTTCGGAAGGTGATCTGATCATTATAGCGAGTTACGTTTCCGTCGATGATAATTCTGCAAAAGATTGGGTTGCCGCATGTATATTCCTGGATGAGAAAAACATGATAAAAAGAAAGGAATAGAAACTTATCTAACAATAAACATATGTTGTGGATCAAGAATCTAAAGGGGTGTGGATCGGTATTCCTTGCCTGATAAAACTCATGTTGAATGTGAATGGGCTTTCTGGTATATTCCTTGCACATTACACTCTGCGGAGCAAATAATTTCATGAGAAAAAAAATTAAAAAAATAATGTTGACCGGTGTTGCCGCTATTATTCCGGTAGGGGTAACGATTTATATCCTTCTGATAATAATAAAGGCTATGAATAATCTGGTCAAGATAATCCCTTACAGATATCAGCCCGATCAGATACTTTCCTTCCATGTGCCGGGGCTTGGTATCATATTTACACTGATACTGATCTTTGTGGTCGGTCTTGTTACGAAAAGTTACCTTGGGAAAAAGGCCGTAAAGTTAGGGGAGATACTTGTCGGGAAAATTCCGCTGGTGCGGGGCATATACAATGCCATCAAACAACTTGTCGATGCAATAATAAGCGATAAGGGGGATAGCTTCAAGAAGGTGGTCCTTATCGAGTATCCTCGCAAGGGCTTGCATTCCATCGCCTTTGTAACCGGTGATACCAGGGGGGAGATAAAGGAGAGAATCTCTCAGGACACAATAAATCTCTTTGTGCCGACAACCCCGAATCCGACGTCGGGATTTTATATTGTAATTCTAAAATCAGATGTAATTCCTTTAACTATGACAGTAGAGGAAGCCTTTACTCTGATTATGTCGGGCGGAATTATTACGCCCCCTAACGCGTCAAAAAAAATCGAGAGAGAAAAAGGAAACGATACAAAAGTGAAAGGGAGATAGAATATGCTGATAACTTCTGAAGCTGTAAAGGTAGGACATCCTGATATTGTGGCAGACATGATAGCGGCAAATATCATTGCCGGAATAATGGATGAGGAG
>JAUVXT010000232.1 GCA_030603465.1 Deltaproteobacteria bacterium | reverse complement strand
GGCAAGCCAGAGAGGGTATCTCTCCTTTATCCCGGATACAAGATCGTCGGGTATTCTTTTTCCGGTACCACCCGGGATACCGCGAATATACGTATCGGTAAGCACTCTTGGGCATCGGTAAGATCCGATTCTTTCGATATCATTCCTACCCTTTACCCTTACCGCTTTGAAGTAGGGGAAGGCCATTTTGTGGCAATTCCACGGCCTCTCATTTCCATGGAACTGTATGACATTTAACAGGCCATCGTTCAGAAGCTCTTTAATATTTAAAGAGATCCTATCTTTATTCAGGACGACAACGCCTGTTTTTAAAATTTCAAGGCCCTGAATTTTTTTTAATAATTCCGGTGAGGCCCTCCTTGGAGAGTCTGCAAAGATAAAACCGAGGATATCCGCCCCCATTTCAGCGGCAAATACAGCATCTTCTTCTCTTGTTATCCCGCAGATTTTAATATAAGGTTTTTCCTCTTTTTTTACTGAGAATAGTCTCTGCCAGAAGTTTCCCGGTTTATGATTGAATGCCTTTTTCAATTTGTCTATGAGGTCTATATCTTTCATTACAGCTTCCCCGATTAATAATCCTGAAAAGCCTGAGGATAGGGCAAGATCTGCATCCTCGATCGATGAGATTCCGGATTCAAATACCTTCCTGGTTTTCCAATCTGCAAGAGAGCTCATCTTTATCGGAACGGTTAGATCGATCCTGAATGTGGCGAGGTCTCTGCTGTTGAACCCTGTAATCTCCGGCTTGACCTTTTTCGCCTTGTTCAGATCATCCTCATCGTGAACTTCAAAAAGAACCTCAAGCCGGTAAGCTTTTACCCTTCTGTACAGCTTTATAAGGGTCTTTATGTCGTGCATTGACGCGATAAGCAAAACTGCGTCTGCGCCGGCCCTGAATGAAACTTCAATATCCTTTTCGTCGAGGATGAAATCCTTTCTCAATAGAGAAAGATGGGGAAAAGTTTTCTTTATTGTAAAAAGATCCCCCAGGGACCCTGAAAAATACTCTTCCTCTGTAAGAACGGATAACGAACTTATGCCCCTGTCTACATATTTTTTTGCCTGCAGTACTGCATCTACCCCGCGGGCAATCATGCCTTTTGACGGAGAGCTCCTCTTTATCTCACAGATAATAAAAGGGTCTCTGCCGAAGGGAGTTACAGGTAAAGTTCTCTTTACAGGAAGAGATACCCCCATTTCATAACCCTTTCTTTTTATTTTCATCCTCCGTGTTTTGACGATCTCATCAATGATGCTCATTTCAAGGTTCCTCCGACCCTGTCTGCTGCTAACCGATTGCTCTCTTCCTTTATCTGGCCGAGCTTTTGCTTGACCTTTCCCGCCTCCAGGGCCTCCTTTGCCATTAAATAGCCGTCTCTAATATTTTCAGCGAGGTTATAGACGAATAGCGCGGCTCCTGCATTTAGAATAACGGCCTCTTTTATTGCCGGTCTCCCGCTGGAGTTCAGCAGCTCGTCAGCAATTTCCACATTTTCTTTTGGAGTCCCTCCGGCAAGCTCCTTACGTTCGAATGGCCCTATCCCGAAATCTGCCGGTTCAAGGGTATAATCTTTCACGCTTTCCTTCTCATCGATTTCGACTACTCTTGTGGGAGACGACACTGAAATTTCATCAAATCCATCAAGGCCGTAGACAACCATCACCCGTTTTTTCCCGAGCATTTTCAAGGCCTGGGCCATGGTAATGCACAGCTCTTCAGAAAATACGCCGAGGAGCTGGTATTCTGCATCGGCGGGATTTAGCAGGGGGCCCAGCAGGTTCATCACTGTCTTTATGCCGAGCTCGCGTCTTACCTGGGCGGCATGCTTCATGGAACCGTGATAGATAGGAGCAAAGAGAAAAGTGAAGCCGGTTCTGGCGAGTAGACTCAGTGCCTTTTCCGGGGGAAGATCGATCGGTATTCCCAGGTCACTGTAAAAATCTGCGCTGCCTGACCTCGAGCTTACACTCCTGTTTCCATGTTTTGCGACATAAGCGCCGCATGCGGAAGCTACGAGGGCAGCCATTGAGGAAATATTAAAGCTGTGGGCTTCATCCCCTCCGGTACCGCACGTATCCAAAAGCGGCTTTGAGAAAGAGATGCTCTTTTTCATCTTCTTTAAAACAGAAGCCATTCCTGCTATTTCATGGGCTTTAATTGTCTTTGAATTAAGGGCCGTGAGGCATGCGGCTATCTGGGCACTGGTAAGCTCACCGTGGGTGAGCTCCTCCATGAAGTAGGAGGCTTCACTTTCTGAAAGATCGTTACCTGCAAGCACTTTTTGCAGGAATTGAGAAACGATTAGAGGTTCCCTTTTATAGTTAATAAAGTTACTCAACAGCTTTTTCCCATACTCGGATGCTATGGATTCCGGGTGAAATTGAATTCCTTCAAGAGTAAAACTCCTGTGCCTGATGCCCATAACCTCACCGTCTTTTGAAGTAGCGGTGATCTCAAATTCTTTCGGGATTGTTTCTTTCTTAATAACGAGTGAGTGATAACGGGTAAACAGCGCCGAAGGGGGAATGTTCCGGAATAATCCCCTGCCGTCGTGCTCTATTTCATCGGTTTTGCCGTGAACGATCTCTCCCGCACCGATTATCCTTGCGCCGTATGTATATCCGATTGCCTGATGCCCCAGACAGACGCCCAGGATGGGTATTTTGCCCGCAAAATGCTTTATAATCTCAACGATAATTCCGGCGTTCTCGGGGCGTCCGGGGCCGGGAGAAATGATAATCCCCTCCGGACCCATCTGTTCGATTTCTGAAAGCGTAATACGGTCGTTCCGGACCACCTTTACTTCCTTCTCTCCCATCTGCAGAAAGTACTGAAAAAGGTTATAGGTAAAAGAGTCGTAATTGTCGATTATCAGGTACATAATTTACACCTCCACTCCAATGGCTTTTTCAAGTGCCCTCAGTTTTAAAGAGGTCTCTTCAAACTCTTTTTCAGGGATTGAATCGAATACAATACCGGCTCCGGCCTGCAGTATGAGCAGATCGTCATTCTTCAGTGCACTCCTGATGGTAATGCATGAATCGAGGGTTCCGTCAGGTTCAAGGTATCCGACAATTCCAGCGTAAAAACTTCGTTTCTCTCTCTCGATCGAGTCGATAATTTCCATTGCTTTAATCTTTGGAGCACCCGATACTGTGCCTGCCGGGAAGGTCTTTCGTATGGCATCCAGTCCGGTCTTTCCTTCCATGAGAACACCCTCGACCTGGGAAACGATATGCATCACGTGTGAGTAGCGTTCGATACCCATGTATTCCGATACATTAACACTCCCCGGTTTGCACACGCGCCCCAGATCGTTTCGGGCCAGATCAACGAGCATGAGATGCTCCGCGCGCTCCTTCTCATCCGAAAGGAGATCCCGTTCTAACCTTTCATCCTCACTTTTATCTTTACCCCTTTTTCTTGTACCTGCAATTGGACGCATTATTACTTTTTTATCTTTAACCTTTACATGGATTTCGGGTGATGAGCCGAACAGCTGAAAATTCCCGTAATCAAGATAAAACATGTAGGGTGATGGATTTAACGATCTAAGACGGCTGTAAGCTTCCAGTGCCGGTATTTCCGTCCTTAATACCAGCCTCCTTGAAAGAACCCCCTGAAGAAGGTTTCCCTTAATGATCTCCTTCCGGATCTGGGCCACTCCCTTTAAAAAATGTATGTGTTCACCGTCAAAGGTAAGGGGAATGGTTGTGTATTCGTTCAGGGTTTGATTCAGATAATTAAAGTCAAGATCATGGATCCGTTTCTCAATGTCGTATATGGACCTTTCAAGGTCTACAGGATGTTCGCTATATTTAAGTGCGAGAAGAGTGATGGTATCACGGTAATGATCGAAAATGGCAAAGGTATGGCCGAAAATAAAATGGGCATCCGGAATTCCCAGTGAGTTCCTCTTTTCTTTTAACTTTACATCGTCGAATTTTACTGCATATTCGTATGAGAGGTACCCAATCCCGCCTGCAGGAAAAGGAAAGTCATATTCAAGCCCCGAATGCTGTCTGGCAAAATAGAAGAGAACGTCAAGGATGTCCTTTGCCTTTGTTTTAACCCTACAGCGATGATTTTTTTATTAGACTTTTTTTCCCACCTATATTATATTCCCTCGTAGGCTCCTCAGGCTTCTGAGGATAGAGCGAATATTACTTCATCAACCCGATCAGAAAAAGTGTTGATCGGGACAGGTG
>JAUVXT010000237.1 GCA_030603465.1 Deltaproteobacteria bacterium | reverse complement strand
CTTATGCGAGGGGTCATAAACTTAAATGCGAAAGAGGTAAAAGAAATAATGTTTTCAAACAAACACTTCTACCATTATTGCCTTGACAGGCAGAGGAACCAGTTCTTCGATGCAAATCTAGATGTTTACCCGTAGATTATGAGGCAAAAAAAGACAGGTAGACTCTGGACTTCTGTTTTCATCGCGCTAACACAGCCGCAAGCAGCGGGGAATGCGCGCGCTGTTCAGCTCAATTATGATTTTCCTTGAAAATCGTCAGACTTTGCTCTTTACTGTCTGGAAAGGCGCAGGAACGATCAGGTTTCCCTCCCTTTAAATTCTCTGATCTGATTTTCTAGTTCCGGCAGGATTTTGTACAAATCTCCTTCTATGGATATATCCGCCATTTTCATGATATTTGCATCCGGGTCCTTATTGATTGCCACGATGCAGCGTGAAGAACCCATTCCCGCTAAGTGCTGGACAGCGCCGGAGATACCGCATGCCACATATAGGTTAGGGGTCACTACTTTCCCGGTTTGACCAACCTGGTGCTGTTGGGGTCTCCATCCGGCATCCACTGCAGCCCTCGAAGCCCCTACTGCAGCGCCGAGTGTGTCAGCCACCTCCTCCACAATCCGGAACCCTTCGGCCTTCCCCAGGCCTCGACCTCCGGAGACTATGATTTCGGCCTCAGTCAGTTCGGGTCTTTTGCTTTCCTGAACCTTGATCTTCGTGACCTTTGCGCGTACTTCAGGAACTTCAGCAGTGAACTTCCTGAGTTCTCCCTTCCCCTGTTTCTTGTCAACTCGAAAATTATTGGGTCTAAGGGTGCAAATCTTCACAGGAGTGCGCACTCTCACCCTGGTAAAAACCTTTCCCGCATACATTGGGCGGATGAAATAGATTTCGTTTCCCTTCACTTCCATGTCGGTACAGTCCGATATAAGACCGGCGCCGATTCGTTCTGCAACCCGAGGCGCAATATCTTTGCCCATGGAGGTGTAACCCATAAGAACAATCCCCGGTTCTAGTTCTCTGATGGCTGCTGTCAAAACAGCAGCATACGTTTCAGTCTGATACGATGAGAAAACCTCACTGTCGCACATAAGGATCTCGTCGCCGCCACATGCTGCAATCTCCTCGGCGAGACCGGACACATTGTTCCCCACAAGGCACACATACAGATTGTCTTCCATACTGTCGGCAATGCGACGACCCTGGCTCAAAGCTTCGTAGGCGGCCTTGGGCATCTTTCCGTTCCGTTGTTCCGCAAATGCTAGCACGGTCATTTCAATAATCTCCCTATTTATAATACTTTGACTTCATGACGTAAATGTTGAATCAGTTGAGTCACCACCTCGTTTACCTCTCCCTTGAGCCGCATCCCTTCCTTCCTTGGCTCAGGAAATATATATTCTTCCACACTGAGATAAGGCGCAACATCATCCATAGTCAGTCCGAGATCAGCCAGTGAAAATGTTTTGATCGCCATCTTTTTGGCGCGCATTATAAGGCGCAAAGAGGGGTATCTCACTTCATTGATACCTTTCTGGACACTGATCACAGCTGGAAGCGCTGATTCGACGATCTCCGATCCTCCTTCGATATCACGTGTCGCCTTCACATTCCCTTCGACTATTTCCAGATGTGAAACCATATTGATTTGAGGAAGGTCCAAGCGCTCTGCCAGTCGCGATGGCACCTGAGAAACGCTCGTGTCGATGGCTTCCCTTCCGCAGAGAATCAGGTCATAGTCCATGGTACAAAGTACCGTACTCAAAACGACGGCATAGGTATGACTGTCGGCATCCTCCAATTGTGGATCGTTCACGAGTAAGGTATGATCCGCTCCCATGGCCAGGCACTGATGCAACGCTTTTCTGGCGTTTTCCTTACCCACGGTTACCACGGTTACTTCCCCACCATATTTTTCCTTAAGGCGGATTGCCTCCTCTACCGCGTACTCATCGTAAGGGTTCACAATCTGAATGACGGATTGATCGTCGATTCCACCGGTTTCATTCAGCGAGATACTCGCTTCCGAATCGAATGTCTGTTTAATGCATACAACTATTTTCATGGTTTGCACCCCTTAAAGTCCAAGAGATTCCGACAGCAGCTCGGCAATATCTCGAACCTGAATTTCATCCTGTAGCTGCAGGTCTCGAACCGCGTTTTGAATCATCGTGTGACACCAGGGACACGCCGTCGTTATCATGTCTGCACCGACTGCCTGCGCCTGTCTGACCCTCATGTCCGCCAGGCGCTGTTCCTCTTTCATCTCAGCGTACATACGGCCTCCGCCGCCGCCGCAGCATAGACTGTTTGCCCCTGTCATTTCCATCTCGACGAGTGTTGCTCCCTGAATCTTGCGTATCAATTCCCTGGGCGCCTCATATATGTCATTGTGTTTACCAAGGTAGCATGGGTCATGGTAGGTGATGGTATAGGGGAGTTCCTTCTCAAAGAATGATTCCTTTCCCTCAAATCTTCTGGCCAGAAATTCCGTATAGTGCACCACCTCGAATTTATCAGCTAACTCCTCGTATTTCTTGTTAAAGGCATTGAAGCAGTGCGGAGATGCGGTAACGATGGTCTTCACCCCGGCAGCAGTGAATTTCTCCACATTCAGGGTTTTCATTTCCTCAAAAAGGAACTCGTCACCGATGGACCGCGCAGGGTCACCACAGCATACCTCGCCTTCCAGAACACCAAAATCCAGGTTCAGAAACTTAAAAAGCTTTACCAGGCTCCGTGCCAGGCCGTGAAGTTCCGGTTCATAGGAAGTTGTACAGCCAACATAGAAAAGAACCTCGGCCTTATCGCCAGGAAGCCGTTTCACTTCCGCATCTTCGAGCCAGTCCAGTCTCTTTTCAGGCGCCTCCCCATATGGGTTCCCGTATTTATAGATCGATTCGAGGGCCGAACGCTGTTCGGACATAGGCCCGATCATCTTTTCAATCAGGAATTGCCTTCCCGTTTCAACCACGTCAATTACCTCGATACCGCATGCGGATGTTTTGCATCTGTTTACACACCCGCCGCATGTGGTGCAATTATACACGATTTCTCGAAGATCCTCGGCGTCCTTTCCTTCCAGCGTATTCCAAAGGATTCCGTAGTAGAGGGCTTTCGTAATTCCAGTCGGGCCCTGGGTAAGAAATCCTTTTGTGGAAAGCTGCAAGGGGCAGTCTGTATAACAGCTCATGCAAATTCGACACTTGCTGGTCCACTCAAATATTGTCTTCTTCAAATCTTCTACATATTGCTCTTCCATTTGCCTACCTCTTATCGATTGTCGGTTTTCCCTTTCCGGGGTATCCTGCTCTTGGCCGCACAGGTTCGCTATTCATCTTTCCCTGTACTATCTCATCGTCACCATGTCGCATCTCCGGCTATAATCCCTTTTACCGATATCCCTCCAGAATACCGGGATTCAGAATGTTATTCGGATCGACCGCATTCTTGACTGCCTTTACAAAATTATATGCAGCCTCTCCGTATCTCTGTATGAAGAAATCCTTCCTTTTAGAGAACTGGCCCCATTCACCACCGCATCCGCCGTATTTTACATTGAGATCCGCTTCCCTGGCAAAAATGGCAGCCAGTGCCTTCTTTTGCATTTCGTTGCCCCAGTCGGAAGGAATGAGAATTCCCGGATGCATGCTCAACGCCCCTATGTGACCATACAAATACATTTGCAGATCTTCTATTATCGAAACGCCTTTGTTGAAATTTGCAACTTCTTCGATTGCATCCACCAGATCTTTCAGGTTACATGTAATTTCGGCCGATTTCCACTGGTAACCAGTCTTCTGCATGAGAAAGGACCCGATTACCTCACGTGCGCCCCAGAGCTTTTCCCACACATCCATATCCGAAACTTCATAGGCCTCCAAAGGATTCTCCGCTCTGAATGATTTGAGAACCTCGTTGAGCTTGTACGAAGCTTCTTCCTTATTGGTTCCAATGCTCACAAAAAAAATGGCCGACCCGGCCGGCTCGGGAAGTCCATTTATTTCATATCCGATCTTCGCGGCGCTATTTTCCATAAATTCCATAAGAAGAGGAATGGGCCTTTTTTCGTGATACA
>JAUVXT010000023.1 GCA_030603465.1 Deltaproteobacteria bacterium | reverse complement strand
AATATCGGCTCCCGGGCCGACCTTGGAAAATATAAGGAGATCGGTGCAGGAGACCAGGGAATATTTTATGGATTTGCATGCGACGAGACTCCTGAATTGCTGCCCCTTCCCTATGTCCTGTCCAACAGAATGATGAGGGCGTTCGAGGATTATGAAAATCCCATATTTGCGCCCGACGGAAAAGGCCAGGTTACAATTGAGTATGATGCTGAGGGGAAGCCGGTACGGGTGGCAAAGGTCCTCATGTCAAATGCCATTGATTATAGACACGTTACTGTGAGTAATGATGTTGAGAGTATAACCCGGAAGATTTCTTTCGATTGCCTGGGCGAATGGGTCGATGATAAGACGGAATTTCTCTTCAATCCCACAGGCGAGTGGCAGGCGGTCAATTCTTGCAGCGCGGCCGATTCGGGCGTTACGGGACGTAAGCTTGTCTGTCAATTCTATGGTGGATACCCCGGCGCTCAGTTGGGAGGAGGGGCTGTTGTAAACAAGTCGCCGGAAAAGGTAGACTGTTCAGCCGCCTTCGGCGCACGTTACGCAGCCAAGAATGTAGTTGCGGCGGGTTTGGCTGCAAAATGTTCGGTGCAGTTGGCATATGCGATAGGCGTAGCAAAGCCGATGTCTGTCTATGTCAATACCTTTGGAACAGGAACTATTTCTGACGAGAAATTCTCGGAGATTCTGGAAAAGGTCTTTGATTTTACGCCACGTGGGATGATTGAGAAATTTGACCTTTTAAATGGAAATGTCTACAGGAAAATACCGAAAACCCTCTTCATGGACGATGATTATGAGTGGGAGAAGACAGACAGGGCAGAAGCGCTGAAGAAAGAGGCGGGTATATAGATAATGAAATACGACATAAGAGACATTAGTCTTGCGGAAGAAGGTAAATTGAGCGTCGACTGGGCAAATAAGAGTATGCCCGTCCTAAACAATATCAAGGAAAGATTCTTGAAAGAAAAACCGCTTGAAGGTGTAAGACTGGGCGCCTGTCTGCATGTTACGACAGAGACGGCAAGCCTCATGGATACGCTGAAGGCGGGTGGCGCAGATGTTTCCCTCTGCGCATCCAACCCCCTCAGCACCCAGGATTACGTGGCCGCCTATCTTGTAAAATACAGCGATATTCCCGTATTTTCTATAAAAGGAGAAGATACGGAAACCTATTATAGCCACATAAATGCGGTGCTGGACGAAAAACCGATGATTACCATGGACGACGGCGCCGACCTGGTGTCGACAATACATGCGAAACGCCAGGATCTTATCGAGAAAATCATCGGCGGAACGGAGGAAACAACCACCGGGGTTATCAGGTTAAAGGCCATGGCGAAGGATGGTGTACTTCGATTTCCATTAATCGCCGTGAATGACGCCAATACAAAACATATGTTTGACAACCGTTACGGAACGGGCCAGAGTACGATAGACGGTATCATACGGGCGACCAACCGACTCATTGCGGGCGCCGTATTTGTCATCTGCGGTTATGGGTGGTGTTCGCGAGGTCTTGCCATGAGGGCCTCCGGGTTGGGGGCAAATGTAGTGGTGACAGAAGTGGATCCACTGCGCGCCCTTGAAGCGGTAATGGATGGATACAGAGTTATGCCGATTGCAGAGGCATCCGAAATTGGTGATTTTTTCTGCACCTTAACAGGCGATATAAATGTGATCCGGAAGGAACATTTTCTGATGATGAAGGACGGCGCCATCGTATCAAATTCGGGACACTTCAATGTGGAACTGGATATAGACGGACTCAAAGAAGTCTCTACCGCAACGAAAAGAATCCGTCAATACATTGACGAGTACCGGCTTGAGGATGGACGATGCCTCTATGTGCTGGGTGAGGGGAGATTGATAAATCTCGCCGCTGCCGAAGGCCACCCATCGAGTGTTATGGACATGAGTTTTGCAAATCAGGCACTGGCTGCCGAATATCTCGTGAAAAATGCGGAGAATTTGGAAAACATCGTCTACGGCGTGCCGGAGGATATTGATCAGGAAATCGCCCGGTTAAAACTGGAGTCGATGGGCATCGCCATAGATACACTTACAGAAGAGCAAAATAAGTATCTCAACTCGTGGGAGATGGGTACGTAAAACCAGACATTTAAGGTTCAGATTCTCAACCAAAAAAAGTGCCAATTCAGGGATAACAAGATATGGCTACTCACGATTTATGGCGACATGGTTTCGGAAGTAGTGGGACCAAACTTGTAATCTGTGGTCAGTAGTTGACGACTAACCCCTGTTTTCCCGGAATCCACCGACACTATCATTTGTTTGTCGAGATCATCGTTGCAGCGTAGCCTTCTTTCCCCGTTATATCATAGACAACTATCCGTATCATGTTAGGACAGGTAAAATCGATGATCTGCTCGAATGTTCTGTTGCCGCCGATGGTTCCTTTTTTCACTATCTTTCTGGCGTGGTATATCTCATAGCGGTCAAGTCCCGTATCGTCCTTCGCGTCGAAGTACCATTGGAACTTAGCGTACTTTTCTCTGAAATACTGGCACTGCTGAGCCGTGGACCACTTGTAGTAATCAGCCGGGGTGCTGGGGAGATTTACAATTCTTACGACGGGTTTTCGCTTGTCTTTTGCTTGTCCGGGTGGTTTGGTCACAGGTGATGGAATTGTGTTGGTAATGGTGAAGGAAACCGAGGCGATCTCATAGCCGTTGTTGTCGGAATTGTGCATGCGGAAGTCATATGTACCTGTCGTTTTCGGTGCCCGGAATATAAGGGTTCCTTTCGTCTTTCCTGCGAGATACTGATATGCCAGGTCGTTGGCGTCATTCACCTTTTCCGATCCGTGAGGTATATTAGACGGTATGATGCCCACCCAGGCTTTGTCCGGAAGGTTGGGAGATGCGGTGAAATGGACGGCAATCTCCGTTCCGGGGGCAAAGGTTTGACCATCAAGCCTGAGCGTTCCCTTGGGTATTATGGCCTTGAAAGAAACAGAGGTAATTTCGCTGCCATTGTCCCTGTCGAACATACGCAGATCGTAGTTGCCCGGTTCGGTGGGCGTGGAAAATGTAATACTGCCACGTGCCCGCCCGTCCAGGTATTTATAGGCGAGGTCTCTCTCATCGTTTACCTTTTCCGAACCGTGTGGAACCAAAGCAGGGATAAGTCCTATCCACGCATCTTTCGGCCAATAAGGCGAAGCTGTAAACTCCACTACGAACTTCTCCCTGAGTTCGTATTCCCTCTTCAGGAGATGGAGCGTTCCCTCGCCTCTCTCAACGATGAATGAAACCGAAGCGACTTCATTGCCGTCGGTATCTGAGTCATTCATGCGAAAATCGTACTCGCCCGGCTTGCGAGGGGCGACAAAGTCAAGAATCCCCGAAATCTTGTTGTTGAGATACTTATATGTCAGGTCGTTGGCGTCATTCACCTTTTCCGAGCCGTGAGGTATATTGGACGGTATGATGCCCACCCAGGCTTTCTGGTCATACCCCTTGGGGGTTTTGAATTTAACACGGATAGGCTCCCCGGCGAGGAACACTGTCTTGTCAATTCTCAGGGTGGCCTTTTCCTGGTGAACTGGTTTTATCGTGTATAAGACAGACGAAACTTTCTCACTGTTGCCTGCCTTATCTATACTGAAGAATTTCACCGTTGTTGTTTTTGATACAGCGAGGGGTCCTCTGTAGATGGGTGAGTTGATCGTCGGCGCCGTTCCGTCGGTAGTGTAATGGGTTGCCTTACAGCCGGAACCGCCTGTATTATCTTTACAGACGAGGGTTACCCTTACCTGATTTGTGAAGGTCTTTCCTGCTGGTGCTGCCTTTGTTACCGGTGGGACGGTATCCTTCGGCGCAGGTGGTTGAATGACGTACCTTTCAGTTTTAAACGCTTCTCTGTTTCCCGCCTTGTCGGTACTGAAGAATTTCACCGTTGTTGATTCGGAGACAGTGAATGGTCCTCTGTAGATGGGTGAGTTGGTCGTCGGCGCCTTTCCGTCTGTCGTGTAGTAGGTGTCCTTGCACCCGGAATCGCCTGTATCGGTGCATATCAGAGTCACAACCGGAGTTTTCACATAGGTACTTCCCTTTGGGGATGCCTGTGTTACCGGCGGGATGGTATCTTTTGGCGGCGGCGGAGGAGGTGGTGGTTGAACCGTGGGCACACAGAGGCCGTTCTGGCAGCCCTGGCCAGCAGGACACTGGACAACAAGCCACATGGCTGAGGAACCTTGATTACTGCCCGCTGGGGCAAACTCGTTCCATAGATCTACGTGAATGGTGTTCAGGCCAGGCTGCAGTTTAATGATATTAGATAAGATGTATTGTTCTCCAATTGGTTTTCCCCAGGCATCGTTCTTACCCAAACTTGCCGTTTGCTTGGCGCCCGTGGGCGAAGTAACTGTAAAGTTGGCCCAGTCATCGGCGCCCCATGGCTTACTCCCTTCTGCATCTGCTGCAACAATAATGCGTGAATACAGATCAGGAACCATGAGCTTAGCTGTCTTCTTAAAGAACACTCCTTTTGGTCCATGATGCCCTTTAATATCATCCGTTATCTTTATCTGACATTTTCCTTCAGGAATCACAACCGGCGGCTTTGGTGGCGGCGGTTGAATGGTGTAGTTTTCTTTTTTTGCAGTTTCACTGTTGCCTGCCTTGTCGGTACTGAAGAATTTTACCGTCGTTGTTTTGAAGACAGCAAACGGTCCTCTGTAGAGTGGCGATTTGATCGTCGGCGCCGTTCCGTCTGTTGTGTAATAGGTTGCCTTACAGCCGGAACCTCCGGCATCGGTGCAGGTTAACGTCAAATTCTGAGGGGTCTTGTAGGTTCCTCCAGCAGGAGAAATAACCGTTACCGGGGGAGTCCTGTCAGGAATCTTTCCGGCCTTTGTTGAGAAATTCTTCCGTTTTTCCGGTGATCGATTCCCGGCACTGTCGGTAGCCTGCGCCACCACCGTATAATCTCCTGGAGCAAGTTTAAAGGACGCTGTCGTACCCTGCCACGTCTTACCAAGATCGGAGAAGACCTTTTCGCCGACTGTACTCCCCTTGTCATCAACTATCCGTATCTTTACGTCTCGCAGTCCTTTGTCGTCTATGGCGCTGCTGAAGAAATTGACCGTCTTATCTCCAATGAAATTGACCCTGATTTCCGAGACAACGGGTGGAGTGTCATGGCGTTCCATGACCTTGATCACTTTGTCTATCATTGAGGGACTCTTCCCATCCGGTGAAGGCGCAACATACTGATCGGACAGGCTATCGTCGGTTTGATCGCTTGTACCCCCGGTGGTGGCTATCTTCAGTGTGCCCGAAATTCTCCGGCTTCTCTTGCCCACATCATCTGTGATCTGCACAACGTATGCTATCTCTTCGTCGAGGAATCCAGAGGAATCTATCTTTACCAGAACCGAGGTTTCTCCATGGTACCCGTAGGCATCCTTTATGTTGTCATCGTAAGGATCGAGTTCCATTTCCTGTCGCTCGTTTCCGGCAGAGACAGCGGCTTTGACTACAGGGTATTCCGATTGCCATTTTATATGCACGGTTATCGCGTCTTGCAACAGTTCGGCATCGTAACTTATTATATCCGGACGCCGTGCCGCAGATGCGGTGTCACCGATACCCGAAATGATTATAAAAACAGCGATAAGCAAAAGGGAGATACTTTTCTTCATAATTCGCGCTCCTGTAAATGTCAACGTTACATCAAACAAAATCTGAAACACATTTATTTAAAGAGTTAATCGACTGTCACTTTGTCTCCCCCAGATGTAGGGGAAGATACTAACTTTTACAGTTAAAGGTTATATAAACCCTCCGTTGAATGAACAATATCAGAAAACTAAAGTTGTCGAAAGAAATAAAAATCTCCATAATATTATATGAAAATTAATATCTTAGTAAAAACTACAGGGAACCCTATTGACAAAACTTGAAGGATTGTTTATGGTATAAGCCACATTGTTTGATTGAAAGTTGAAACCGTGAAGAAAATTAAATATATAATCGCAGCTGCCGCCGCGGGGAATTCAGTCCGGGCGGAAGATAGTTGCATGTAATAAAGGATAGAGATAAGCAGCATCGAACGCCATGGTCTGAAGATGAATGACCCATGGTGTTTTCAATTTTAGCCCCGGGTCGATTGGCTCGGGGCTTTTATTTTGTATGGTAATTAAATGTATGGAGGATGTAATGAGTGCAGGGAATGATATTCAATTTGCGAGGCGTATGGAGCAGTTGCCCCCCTATCTGTTCGGTATGATAAACAAGATCAAGATTGAAAAGCGCTTGAGAGGGGAAGACGTTATCGACCTTGGGATGGGTAATCCCACAGATCCAACGCCCGATACCGTCGTCGAAAAGCTCTGCGATGTGGTTAAGAACCCAAAGAGCCATCGCTATCCTGTAGCCGAGGGACTGAGAAATCTAAGACGCGAAATAGCAAAATTCTATCAAAGGGATTATGGCATCAAATTGGATAGCGAGTCCGAGGTGATTTGCACCATTGGTTCCAAGGAGGGTGTTTCACATATGTGTCTGGCAGTTGTCGGACCGGGAGACAACGTTCTTGTCCCTGCTCCTGCGTTTCCTATCCATATATATGCCCCGGTTATAGCCGGAGGCAACGTGATAAGAATCCCCCTCGCTTCTGAGGAGGTATTCCTGGAGCGTATTGCCAAACTGTGTGAATCTATAATCCCGCGCCCCAGGGTCCTTATGCTGAATTATCCCCATAATCCGACTTGTGCACTGGCATCGAGGGACTTTTTTAAAGAGATCGTGAGACTTGCCAAGAAGTATCATTTCCTGGTGCTGCACGATTTTGCCTATGCAAAAATAACATTTGATGGATATGTAGCGCCCAGTTTCCTTGAAACTCCCGGCGCCAAGGATGTGGGGGTTGAATTCGGTTCCTTCTCTAAATCATACAATATGGCGGGTTGGCGCATAGGATACTGCATGGGCAATCCACGGCTTATAGAGGGCCTTGCAAAGATAAAGGGATATTATGATTATGGTATATTTTCTCCAGTACAGATAGCAGGGATAGTGGCATTGCGGGACTGTGATCCCGATGTGCATAAACAGGCTGAAACCTATGAAAGCAGGAGAGATACCCTATGCAGCGGTCTGGAACGGATGGGCTGGAAAATCGACAAGCCAAAGGCTGGAATGTTCGTATGGGCCAAGATACCTGAACCCTTTGACAGGATGGGTTCGATGGACTTCGTTCTCTATCTTGCAAAACATGCAAACGTGACCATGTCCCCCGGTGTTGGCTTTGGTGAGGAGGGAGAGGGTTACGTCCGTATCGCCCTTGTGGAGAACCATCACAGGATCAGGCAGGCATTGAAACAGATGAGACGTGCTCTTGCGGATCTTCAAAATGGCGGGATAGAGACGGTATAACAAGCGGCTTAATTTATGTTTTTATTCGTACAAGGAGTATAAGGGCTGCAATTCCGAACAATATATTTGCCGCCCAGGCGGCAAGAAGAGGGGGCATTGCTCCCGATCGGCCCAGCGAAAGGGCAAAGGCGAAGACTATCCAGTAGGAAAATCCTATTACAATCCCGGCCCCGATACTCTGTGTAATCCCACCCTTCTTCTCCTGCCTGAAGAGCGAAAAGGATAATCCCAGGATGGACAGAATGACGCATACAAGGGGAAAGGCGATCTTTCCATGCATGTCGGCAAGATACCGGGTGGCATCATAGCCTTCCGATTGTATTTTCCTTATGAACTTTTTCAGATCCCAGTAACCCATTTCATCCGCATTCTTCTGAACAATCATGAAATCAGACGGTTTTTCAGGGAGATCAATGATCGATGATTTTCTAAACTTGAGGTTGGGATAATCATCTTTCGGGAATGTTGTGATGAGGAGGTCATGAAAGGTCCATTTGCCATCTTTCCATTTTGCTTCCTTTGCATCGATTCTCATCTTCATAACCATGTCTTTATCAAGGTAGCTTATTCTTATCCCTTTCAGAGTTCCGGTCTCGGGATCAAACATGCTGAAGTTATAGATTCCATTTTTCCCTCTGTACCAGATCTGATTATTCTTGAAGGAACCCAGTTTTTCCCTCTTCTGGACCTCGATAAGTTTTATAAACTTTGCCTTCTGGTTTGCGTAGGGTGTAATGAATTCGCTGAGTAGAAAGGTGAAGCCGGAAACGACGATGGAGAATATTATGACCGGTAAGGCTATACGGTAAAGGCTTACCCCGTTTGCTTTCATGGCGGTGATTTCGCTGTTTTTTGAAAAAAGTCCGAAGGTCAGAAGGGATGACAGAAGAATTCCAACGGGAATCATCTGGGATAATATGGTTGGAATAGTGAAAGAAAAATAGGAAAGTATCTGATATATCGTTGCGTGATTACTGAGAAACATCCTTATTCTTTCAAAAAAATCCACAATTAGATAAAGGCATATAAGAGAGACAACGATCAAAATGAGCGACTTTGTAAATTCTTTGAGGATGTAACGGTCCAGTATATTCATTTCAGGATCTATCCAGTTTGCCTTTCAATTTATAGTAAAGAGGAAGGAGCTTTTCTTTTGCCCGGATGATAATTTTATTTTTCTTTACCCCTGCCATAAGCTCTTTTTTAGACATCCGGGAGAATATCTTTCCCGGATTTGTCTTAAGCTTATCCTGAAGGGTTACAAAATTTTGCAGTGTCGGCATTTCCGTTATATGCGGTTTTCGAGAGAGTATTTCTTTCACAGGAGCGATAGCCATTTTTACGTGGAGAAAAGGCGACTTTTCCTTTGCCGCCATAATGAGTAGATATACTCCAAAGCTGCCCAGAATTATATTCGGCGCCCATGCGCCCAGGATGGGTGATATTTTACCCGTCTCTCCCAGGGCCTCACCGCTTAACTGGAGAACGTAGTAGGTCATGACGAGGAAGATGCCTATTACAAAACCTCTGGATTTCCCTGACACGTTTCGTGTGACACCAAAGGGGATTGCCAGGAGTCCGAATATGATGCATGAAAGGGGCACGGTAAACTTCTTGTTAAATTCAATCAGTATCTCCCTGGATGCCGCGCTGGCCTTGCCGGTATCTTTTATACTCTTTGCCAGTTCGAAGAGAGACATCTCCTTGCTGTCCTTGGAAATTGTGTTATTTCCCCCCGTTATAGATGCAGAGAGGTCGAGATTTACGTCATAGGAGCTGAAATCCATTTTTTTATAGGTTTTCAGCTCCGCGTCTACCGTGTGGGAGCTTCCATTTTTCAATCGCAGTGTAACAGATGCCGATTCGGGTGATGAAACAAGATAACCTTTTTGGGCTATTATTGTGGTCGGCTGTTTGTCTATACGACTGTCAAAAATAAAGACACCTTCCATAAAATTTCCATGCACGGGGATTTTCTCCGCATAGAGAATCAATTGTTTAAAACCGTCGTTGAACACCTTTTCCTTGATCCCGATATTTGCCTTTTGTTTGGCTATATTCAAGAGCAAATTTTTTGTGGCAAAATTGCCGTAGGGGACAAGGAAAAATCCTGTAATTGCCGTGACAATGAATGCCATGAGTGACGCTACGCCTATGGGCAAGAGAATCTGGTACAGGCTTATCCCGGAAGATTTGAATATTGTAATTTCATGGTCTCCCGAAAGCCTTCCCAGGCCGATCAGGATAGATATCAGCAATGCTATCGGTACTGTGATAATCAGGAACGACGGCATGAGATAAAGGATGAGGTGTGCTACGTATGAAAAACCCACACCCTTGTTGATCATGAGGTCCATCAACTGGAGTATCCTTCCCATAAGGAGGACGAAGGTAAATATAAAGAGGATCATGAAAAATGGGACTGAAATCTCTTTCAGGATATAGCGGTTGATGATTGTATTCATATAGTTATTATCTGCATGGCCTCTTGTGATAGAGGTCAATATAACAGTAATTCGGTCCAGGTTCAATATTTCTTGGATTGACCTTGTTTTTTAAATCTGTTAAATGTTAACTTTCAATATGATACTGGCTATTTATGCCGAATATTTTATCTTTGCGGCCCGCTTTTCGTGAAACGGTCGCTTGCAGGGGGCGTGTCAAATATTGAGACCTGACCCCAAAGGGAGATTATATGATTGACCTTCATACACATTCAATATTCAGTGACGGCGATCTGATACCGGCGGAGCTTATCAGAAGGGCAGAGTTTGCAGGTTGCCGGGCAATCGCTATAACGGATCATACCGACCATTCAAACTATGACTTTATCATTCCCAGGGTTATGCGGGTTTGTGAAAAAATAAATGATGTCTCTGCGATTCGTGCCATTCCCGGTGTCGAACTGACCCATCTAAATCCGGCCCATATACCTGAACTGGCGAAGGAAGTGAGAGAAATGGGAGCCAGGATCGTTATCGTTCACGGCGAGACAATCGTTGAACCCGTTATTTCCGGGACAAATCTTGCCGCCATTCAGTCTCATGTCGATATACTTGCCCATCCGGGTTTGATTTCAGAGGAAGAGGTGAGGCTTGCCGCTGAAAATTCTGTGTTTCTGGAGATATCCGCCAGGGAGGGGCACAGTTTGACAAACGGGCATGTGGTACAACTTGCGCGGAAGACCGGAGCAAAACTGGTATTGAATACCGACAGTCATTCGCCTTCCGATCTTATTAACAAAGAATTCGCCCGTATGGTTGGAAGAGGAGCGGGTATGACGGAAGGGGAGATAGAAGCGATGTTTCAAAACTCGGAGTATCTTGTCAGGAAAGCCAGCGGTACGAAATGAAGGCAGTATTCTTATCCGATGCGCACCTCTACAATGGTGAAGATGATGGCTACAAAAATCTTTTAGGTTTTTTTAATTCTTTAGGAGATGATATTGACAGCCTCTTTGTTGTGGGAGATTTTTTTGATTTTTGGTTTTGCACGGAAGATAAGGTATATCCCGGGTTTCGAGTGATTATTGATAAACTGCTGGAGCTTAACGAAAAAGGGTTGAATATTTCACTGTTTGAGGGTAATCACGACTTTTTCCTCGGCAATTATTTCGGCAGACATGGAATCAAGGTTTATCCCGACGAGGCGGAAGTGGATATGGACGGCAGGAAGCTGTTTGTGGCTCACGGAGATCTGGTGGATACATCGAATACCCGTTATCTCTTTTTGAGAAGGCTTTTAAGGAGCAGGATATTCTATGTTTTTCAGAGGGCGCTACCCTGTCCGGCGCTATGGAAAATTTCCGAAATAAGTTCCCGGATAAGCAAGGAACATCTTGCGAAACCACTCGATGGTATGGCCGATATGATGGAGGCGTTTTCTGAAGTGAAGTTCGAAGCCGGTTTTGACGCCGTCATACTGGGGCATTGTCACAGGCCCCAGATGAAGCAAAGTTCAGTGAACGGCAGAATGAGAACCTTCGTTACGCTGGGGGACTGGATCAGCCACTTTTCGTATCTTTTGTATGATAATGGCGAGTTTTCCATGAGAAATTATTCGCAACCCATATAAAGTAATATCCATTGATTTGGCGAGATTCGTTAACTCAATTGACGCGGGTGGGATGAGAGGGAAGAAATCTTTAAAATCAGCGGTAAGACAGTTAAAACAAGAAGTATCACGCAATCGGCATTTGTGAAGAGTGGCGGGTATACATCGGTATTGGCCGCCTCGGTTTTTCTTTTTTGAACTGAACAGCGAGCGCATTCCCCGCAACTTGTTGCGGGGAGCTTCACACATCAAATCTCCTGAGTTCTCTTTTTGTTCTTCATTCGGAAAGCAGAGATCATATAAAATGATCTCCATAGAGGAGGACGGGGATCCATGCTTCTTTTAAAAGAGACCTATCTTTACATTATTCCCCCTTTGATGGGATTCGTTGTCTTTACGGTTCTATCACTTATTTCCCTTCTAAGGGGCAGGAAGAGTCATACAAACAGGCTATTCGCGGCTATATGTTTTCTAGGAGCGCTGATCAACATAGATGTCGCCCTCGTCTCCTGTCTGTCCGACAAGGTCCTTGCCCTCAGAATCGACAGGCTGATCTATCTCTTTTTTGTCTTCAGTATTCCCATATACATAAGATTTATCCATTATTTTCTTGAAATCAAAAAGAGGCGCTGGCTGGAAATTACGGCATACATCTTCAGTCTGATTATGCTTGTTTTTACCCAGACGGACTACTTCATAATGGGGCTTGCCGACTATCCTTTCGGAACCATTGCCAGGGCCGGGCCGGCCTTCCATATATTTTCCATTGCGGGTGGATTTACCGCTCTCTACTGCCTGACCACGCTCTTCCTCGAAATGAAGAGGGCCAGAGACGGCCATCGGAAAAACAGGATAAAATATGTATTGACAGGCCTCGGTTTAAGCGCCTTATTGATTCTGTTAAACTCTCTGCCTGTAATCGGTCTTAACATATATCCTCTGGGTAATTTCAGCTTTGTCCCCGCGATAATTCTCGCTGTGGGTGTACTGAAGTATGACCTCCTCGATATCGGTTCCGTTATACGAGAGGGGACAGTCTATTTCATGTTGACAGGTATACTGACAGTCATCTACGTGTTGATCATATACATATTTAATGTTTTCTTTATGGGATACGGAGATGCCGGATCAATACTACTTCCTCTCATTCTGGCTCTCCTGATTGTCCTTTTATTCAACCCTGTAAGGACAAAGGTACAGGGCCTGGTAGACAATCTGTTTTTCCGCGGAAAGTACGACTACCAAAAAACACTCATGGAGATGAGTGATGTTATGACCTCCCTGTTGAGATTGGACGAGATAACAGGTCATTTGCTTGATTCAATTTCATCGGCGCTGAAGGTACGTTCCGTATCAATCTTGATTTCAGGAAGAGAAGATGCGGAGCCGGAGTTTTATTCGAAAGGGATAGATTCGCCGGAAAAGTCGGGGGGAGACATGTGGCAGGATTATGGGAACGTGTCTGAATTATTCACAGGGCGAAGGGGGGCGTTGAACAAATCGGCGGCGGAGAGAATTCTGGAACCGGGGGAAACAAAAGACAGGATATTCAATCTTTTTGAAAGGCTGAAAGCCACGCTTTTAGTCCCCATGGTTTTCAGGGAAGAATTGACGGGGATCATAGCGCTGGGAGAGAAGAAATCGGGTGAGCTCTTTGTCCAGGAGGATGTGGAACTCTTGACGACCCTTGCCAACCAGAGCGCCATCGCGATAGAAAACGCGAGAATCTACGGCGAGATTGAAGAACTGAATGTAAAGCTGGAGAAAAAAGTTGAAAAGAGGACGGCGGTCCTGGTGCGGATGCTGGAGGAAAAGGAAAAAACTCAGCAGGAACTTGTCCGGTCAGAGAGTCTTGCGGCGATCGGCCAACTCGTGGCAGGAACCGCCCACGAATTGAATAATCCCCTGGCCAGCGCGTCGAGCCTGATCCAGACGAGTGTTGAAGAAATAGATTCGTGGGATGCGGACATGAGACCACGCGACGCCCTGGTGGACGATCTCAGATTTTCACTGAAAGAGCTGAAAAGGGTGGGAAATATAGTGAAGAGCCTTCTCGGTCTTTCCCGCCAGACTCAGACGTATGTGGAGCCGGTAAACATAAATATCGTAATAGATGACGCTTTGAGGGTGCTCTACAATCAGTATAAACACCTCAATGTAACTGTTGAAAAGGATTACGACAAAGAATTGCCGGAAATCGAGGGAAACTTTGCCAACCTCGGGCAGGTTTTTATAAACATAATAAAAAACGCTATCCAGGCGCTACCCGAAGGAAAAGGCAAGATAACACTAATTACAAGATACAGTGAAGACACGAATAGTGTGCGTATCGAATGTCGCGACACAGGTGAAGGGATACCGCCGGGAAAGATCAAGAATATCTTCAAGCCATTCTTCACGATGAAAAAACCGGGAGAGGGCACCGGTTTGGGGCTCTATATCTCGCATGAAATCATCAAGAAGCATGAGGGAGACATTTCTGTTACGAGCGAAGAGGGAAAGGGCACGGTCTTTGCCATAGAACTTCCATGTAAGAGGAGGAAATCATGATAGGACTCTTGGTTGTGGACGATGAGGAGGGTGTAAGGAGGTCTCTCAAGAGGGTGCTTGAAAGGGACGGATACGAGATATCTCTGGCAAGGGAGGGAAGCGAGGCGATCGCAATTGTGAGGGAAAATCGCGACATCATTGAAACGGTGATATCCGATTACAAAATGCCAGGGATAGACGGCCTTGAAACACTCATGGAAATAGGCAGGATCAATCCGGAGATTACGAGGATAATGCTTACCGGCTATGCCACGATGGAAAGCGCAATTGAATCGGTCAATGCGGGGATCGACGGTTTTCTTACCAAACCCTTTGAAAATATAGAGTTGAGGGCAAAGGTCAGGGAATACAATATCAAAAAGAGATTGAAACAGTTTGTTTCGGAGAATGTATATTCCAAACTCCAGCAGGAAGGGAAAAATATCATGCCCGCGACGAAGAGGGTTGCCGTCCTTTTCTGCGATATCAGGGGATTTACGAAGATGTCTGAAAGACTGAATGCGGATGAAATTTCCAATATACTGAACAGCCACTATTTCTCTCCCATGGACAATATTATTTGTGAGCATAGCGGGACACTCGACAAACATGTTGGGGACAGTATTATGGGAGTATTCGGCGCACCTTTTACCTATGGCGATGACACAGTCAGGGCGGTAATGTGTGCCATTGAAATGAGGGATGAGATGAACAGGTTGAATCAGAACGTGTCAGGAGAGGATGAAAAAATCTCTGTAGGTTTTGGAATAGGGACGGGCGAGGTACTTGCGGGCATATTCGGTTCTTCCAGGAAAAAAGAATATACGGTCTTTGGACATCCTGTTATTGTGGCGTCAAGGCTTGAGAGGATTGCCAGAGAAAATCAGATACTGATATGCGAAGAAACATACGAAGAAGTGAGCGATATTGCCCGGGTTGAAAAAATGGGGGCCATTCAATTAAAAGGAATCGAAGGGAAAGTTGATGTTTATAATGTTCTGGGAAAAAGGGAGAAAATATCTTGACATTTGGAAACGATTCATCTAAATATACCATCTTTGCGAAATGACGCGGGGTGGAGCAGTCTGGTAGCTCGTTGGGCTCATAACCCAAAGGTCGAAGGTTCGAATCCTTCCCCCGCTACCAAAAGGGTATCAGGGGGTTGCGAGATCATCGTAACCCCTTTTGTTTTTTGCAAAGTATCGGCAAGGGAAGTATCGGGGACAGCCACTAATTTCTAAACAAAAATCCCCGAAAATATTGATGACCAATAAAGATAATAAAGCGTGGTAAACAGGCATTCTAATGGCTGAGTGGTATGTATATATAGTCCGGTGTGCTGATGGCAGTCTCTATACAGGGATAGCAAAGGATGTTGGTGACAGGGTATCTCAACATAATGCAGGTCAGGGTGCAAAGTACACACGGGCAAGAAGACCGGTTGTATTGGTTTATCAGGAAGTCGCAAAAGATCATGGCGCTGCGTTGCGGCGTGAAAATGCTATCAGGCGGTTGAGACCAGAGAGGAAACGAGTGCTGGTTGCCGAATTTAGTAAACATCTAAAAAGTGAATAGGAGTACCAATCGGCAGGACAACTTAATCCAAAGGAAATTGTTTCATTTAAAGAAAAGAAGTGATGTCAATTATCAGATAGCTTCACTTTTAAAATTATTAAGGGAAGATGCGATATACGAAGGTTATCATCAGTTTCAGGTAACAAAAGGGAGAACGGTTGAACTGTGCCGCCCGGCTTTTTGGGTCAGCACCAGTGATTTGTTCGGCTCTTGGGGCATTAATAATTACCATCTACATATCAAGCCACCTACTAATGAAAACATAAGTGATACTATTCCCGCCTGTAGGGCCGTCATTGAAAACGCTCTATTTACAGGGCTCTCTCCAGGCTGTCTGTTCCAGTTGATGGCCATTTTAGCACCCAACCAACCCATCATTGCTACGGCACCACCAGAAACGTCGAAGGCGATAACCAGCGTAAAAAAAGTTCTCTCAATAAGCCCTGTTACCAAAGGGAGCAAATCACTGTTTATGCTTTGTTCATCTTGCTTTTGCAGAGCTTCATTATACTTGCAAACATTTCTAATATGTTTGTTGCGAAGGTCGCGAAAGTTCCGGGTTGCATAATGTCCAACAAGCAACGATACTAAAATTCCTATAGACCATCTTATAAATAGACACATTGTTTCCCTCCATTTATTATAGCCGAACAGTGCGAGTCACCTGCGCCAAAAGCAATGATGACCTGGCAAAAGCAACGTTTTGCACTGAAATAGCTAAAGAAAAAAACGCGCGTGCTTTTGGTGTCAGGTGCACTGGCTGGTGTACGCCCGGCATGGGCGTGAACTTATGGGGTGCAAGTCCCCTATACGTGAACCCTGCTAATGGGTTGAAATATTAGCAGAAGTATTAGCCGAAGGCAAGGGCGTTTCCGTGAGGTGTCACCAGCACGTAATATGTCCGGTCTTGTAGCACATAACCTGTCCGGTTTAAAAAGAGGTCACCAGGAGGTGACCGATGAGGCGGACAGAGCTACGACAGGAGACCAGAATCATGCGATTTGAAGAGGTATTCAGCATA
>JAUVXT010000087.1 GCA_030603465.1 Deltaproteobacteria bacterium | reverse complement strand
GGTATGACATTAGCCGCAATAACTGTTATCTGCGCCGTTGTTTTATGGGAAAGGTAGAATATCTCGCATAGAAGTCGAGAACCCCTCCCTGGTTTCCCCGACTTCTAAGTAACTCGTTTGGCCGAATTTAGCATAACTTATTGATTCTTTTGGACACTATCCCGACACACTGCCTGTTCGGGGAACAGGCCCTACAATATGTAGGGGCCGATGCCCCCATCGGCCTTAGACATGCTTTGTAAAAGCCGATGTGTCGGCATAGCGGAGCTTCATACAAATCCGTCAACTTTTGATTTTCAGGGGTCGTCTTATTTTGTCAAGTTCCATCTTGCGAAGGCGTATATTCAGTGGGGTCACCTCGATAAGCTCATCTTCTGCGATGAACTCTATGGACTGATCCAGCGAGAGACGCCTGGGCGGACGCAGTGTAACCGTGGCATCGGAGTTGGCGCTTCGCATATTGGTCAGGTGTTTTTCCTTGGTTATATTGATATTGAGATCACCCGGTTTGTTACGCTCACCCACGATCATCCCATCATAGACTTCGGTTCCCACCTCGGTCAAGAGCTCACCCCGATCTGCCATGGCATGACAGGCGTATATGGTGACCCTGCCGACCCTGTCGGCAACCATAGCGCCATTGGCACGCTGGGGGATGGAACCGAACCAGGGCTTGTATCCTTCAAAGAGAGTATTCATAATGCCGGCCCCTTTTGTATCCGTCATAAAATGGCTGCGGAAACCGATCAATCCACGTGACGGAATGATAAACTCCATCTTGACATGTCCGCTCCCCTTGTTTATCAGATTTGTCATTCTCCCCTTTCTTGCCGATAGTTTTTCAGTGACCACACCTATGAACTCTTCGGGAATATCGACGAGAAGCCGCTCCACCGGTTCCAGAATTTTTCCCTTCTCCTCTCTCGTGATTACCTGAGGTTTGGAAACCATAAACTCATACCCTTCCCTGCGCATGGTTTCGATGAGAACGGCCATCTGCAGTTCCCCTCTACCACAGACTTCGAACATGTCTTTCCGTTCGAGAAATTTTATTCTCAGAGCCACGTTTCGGAGGATTTCCAGCTCCAGGCGTTCCCGCAGGTGACGGGATGTGAGATACTTACCCTCTCTGCCGGCGACGGGGCCATTGTTTACATAGAAAAACATGGAAACCGTCGGTTCATCGACACGAATACGCGGAAGGGGACAAGGATTTTCATCCGCGGAAATAGTATCGCCGATTTCCATATTGTCAATACCGGCAAAGGCGATGATATCACCCGCTTCCGCCTTGTCGATCTGCACCTTCTGTAACCCGTCAAAGGTATAGAGGGCGGAAAATTTGACCCCTCCCCGTGTCTTGTCCTCTCCGCACAGGGCATAGGTTTTATGCATTTCCAGGACGCCGTTGACCAGCCTCCCGACGGCGAGCTGCCCTACATAGGGATCATAATCGAGATTGGTTACCAGAAACTGCGGCACCGCATCGTCATCCGCCTCCGGTGGAGGAATATGCGCCATAATCGCTTCAAAGAGGGGACGGAGGTTAGGGGAATCGTCACCCGGTTCGTCATGGGCAACACCGGTCTTCGCGTTCGTGTATAATATTGGAAATTCTATCTGCGATTCATTGGCATCGAGATCGATAAAAAGGTCATATATTTCATCGATAACCTCGTCTATTCTGGCGTCGCCGCGATCGATCTTGTTTATAACGACTATTATGGGCTGCTCTCTACCAAGCGCTTTCTTTACGACAAAACGGGTCTGTGGCAACGGCCCTTCACTGGCATCGACAAGCAAGAGCGCACCGTCCACCATATTGAGACTCCGTTCCACCTCTCCTCCAAAATCGGCGTGACCCGGCGTGTCGACGATGTTGATCTTTACATCGCCGTACCATATAGCCGTGTTTTTTGCCATAATGGTAATCCCGCGTTCCCGCTCCAGGTCCATGGAATCCATGATGCGCTCTTCCACATGCTGGTGTTCTCTGAAGATCCCGCTCTGGCTGAGCATTCCATCGACAAGGGTCGTCTTTCCATGATCGACGTGGGCAATGATCGCAATGTTTCTAATCTTTTCTTTCTTAGGCATATCTTTCCTTATAATATCATTTTCTACAAATTGTTCACGGCTTGAACCGAAGCGCTACCTTCTAGCAGATAGTGAGAAAGAAAACCAGTGATATTTTCAGGCAAGAGACAAATCATATTCCGATAACACCCTCATAATTTATTTGCAATAAATGCCCAAAAGTCATACAAAGATCCCATCATACAAAAGCAACTTATAATCAAGGCAAAAGAAAAACCTTCCTGATTTATGGACGCAAGAGAGGAAAAAAATGATAGAGATACTGCGGTCAAGACGAAGCATAAGAAAATACGACACCAGATCCATAGAACAAGACAAATTGGACATACTCAAGGAAGCAGTCCTAAGGTCTCCCTCATCGAAGGGAAGCCAACCATGGCACTTCATCTTCATTGAAGACAAAAGGCTGCTCGAAAAGCTTGCCCAGTCCAAGGATCACGGTTCTCATTTCCTGTCAGGGGCACAGCTAGCTATAATATTTTGCGGCGACGAGCGTAAATCGGACGTATGGGTTGAGGATTGTTCTATTGCCACCACGATCGCACACCTGACGGCCCAGTCGATGGGCCTGGGGAGTTGCTGGATACAGATACGAAAGCGGACACACGACAAGCAGACGACAGCCGGGGAGTATATCGCAACCCTCTTGTCTCTGCCGGATCACCTGAAAGTGGAATCCATCCTGGCCGTTGGATATCCGGACGAGGAAAAACGACCCACTCCCAAGGAATCACTTGACTATAATCGAATCAGTATAAACGGCTTCGAGAAAAAAGGTTAACACATCGGGACACATGCATAGAAACAGCGTAATCGCGTGTCAGACGAATGCCTCCTTTCAATCCTCCTTTTTCTCTTTCCGTAAAAAGAGGATAGTCTGGATTATAATTCCGGCCACGGAAAGTACCATCCATATAGCCGGTTTCACCCATGAATCCGGGGAAATATGATGTACGATGATAGCGGCGCCGGTGACGGAAGAGAGGAATATGCGCATCCAATCGATGATCAAAATAGAGAGCACCAATCCCGCGACACCCCCAATGAGGACGATGAGCCATGTAAGCTCCAGAGAAAATTCACCGAAGACGGGGAGTAGAGAAAATGTGACGTAGGAGCCGGCAAGGAATCCGGCGATTCCGATGGCAAGGCCCTGTAGGAATAGCGCGATCACGATGCCGATAACGCAGAGGATGGAAGCGGCGATTAGAAGCGTCTGCACATATTCAAGACCGAATATCTCCTTGCCGCAGGTAAAGCCTGCGACAAATCCCATGGCGCCGACGAAGACCCAGAAAAAGCGTCGCCCCCCGACCAACATCAGGATACCCAAAACGATATATACCCAAAACGCTGTATCCATTCTTTTTTCTTTCTCCTGTGTGTAAGAAAATTATCTTATTCTCGGTCACTTTCAGGTAAAGAAGCTTCCATTTCAAGGCTTTTGATCTCCGGCAGGGATGCGCCAACGATGCCCTGCATGTCGCCATACATGCCGGCCGTATTCGCGATGACCCGTTCTATCTGCTTTTCCCGTTTCGTCCACATGCGTGCCATGGCCCGCTTTTCCTGATCCAGGTCCTGTTTCATGGAGACGAAGGCCTCCACAATCGCCTCCACCCTCTGCCTGAATTCCGACCCCGACAGATAGCTGTAGAGGATTTCCATTTTTTCCTGTTTGCCCACCGCCGACAGTTTCGTCATGGCAACCTGAATAAGGTTCGTTCGCAAGGCGATGGTCAGGCCGATTATCGACGAATAATCGGTCACCCAGATCCCCTCGATATGGGCAAAGTTTTGGACATCCTTCGGCAGGGCTACAGAGAGGAGAACGGCGATCTCGGCCCGAACCTCCCGCTGATCGTCCTTCAGCTTCTGTATCCAGCCGTCGCTCCACGCCTTTGTGCGTTTCGACTCCCATATAATGGCGCCGCAATACTGCCCCGTTTCACTGTAAACCTTCTGTACGATATCGGCGCCACGAATGCCCTTGGGCACAGGTTCGATGGCATCGGAAGGAAAATTTACCCGCAATATGTCTTCCAGTTCCACCTCCAGTACCTCGCCCTGCATCTGCTGAGAACCCTGCTCCGCCTTTCTCCTCAGTTCCTCGATCTGTTTCCTCAGATCGGAGATCTGTTTTTCCTTCTCCAGATCCTTGAGCCGGTGTTCGTCGGCAATGGTGCGTGCGGCGACGTCTCTGATCTTTTCCCGTTCTTCATCGAGTTTGCGCGCCATCTCCAGTTCAAAGGCCTGCTTGCTTTCTTCAAGTTCCCTGCGTTCCTTTCGAAGGACAAGCTCCGCCTCGCGCGATTCCTGCAACTTTTTATCCTTTTCGTGGAGCTGTTCCATCAGATCCTTCGTCTTCAATTCGCTCTCTTCGGCGATCTGTTTTCTGACTTCCCCCTCTATCTTTCCCCGTTCTTTTTTGAGCTGCTCGGTTACGCGTGCGTCGAGGGTTTTTTTGTTTTCTTCCAGTTCCTTTTCACGTGCCAAAAGGGTCCGTGTTTTTTCTTCAAACTGCCGTTCCCTCTTCCGGCGCTCCGCCTCGAATTCCTGTTGAAGCTGCCCCCTGATCTGGTGCGATATGGCCTCCGTCAGAGGGATCTCTTTTTTACAGTGCGGACACAGTATAAATTGTTCCTTCATGAGAATTTCCTCTTTCATTGAACGATAAATGGTTGTCAATGGGGCGCCTTGCCCTCCATACCGAAATGTATATCACCTTTTCCTTCCAAAGTTAACGCCCATACCATCGGCTCTGACCAGCCATGTCTTTCAGAGACCGGGGCAACTGTGCAGCCTCTGGATAAATCGGTATTTACCGGATTTGGCAATGTTGCCATTTTGGCTAAATGGTTACGAATTGGTCCCCTCCAATTACTTTCCAAATCTGTCAATGTACTCCCGTATCGAATCGACGGGTAATATACTCCTCTTCTCTTTGACCTCCCATATAAATGCATTACTTTCTTCTTCGGTCAGAAGTCCCGATAGGTAAGCTTCCAGCAGTATGTCCATCGTCGTCAGATATTCTATCCCGTTTTCGTCACAGTAACCTTTGATATCCCGTATATTGCTACTCGCGATAATTATAGTTTCATCATAGCGTGCGCATGCCATGCAGGCACTTTCACCGGAGCCGAGACCTTGCTTCATCAGCCGGGCATATTCTTTTATAACGTTCATATCATCGGGAAATTTCTTTCTCTCGATTCCCTTTACCGCTAACAAACCATCTGTCTGCATTTTCAATTCTCGGCTTCTGCTTCTTTCTATCTCATCCTTCACTTTATCCAGGATCACAATTTGATTGGGATACAATCGCGGCAAGAGCAGCAGCCGTCTCCCCTTGATGAAATGACTTATCACATCGGCATCTAACAATACCTTCTTAACAGCCTTCTTCTGCAATGTTTTCATCAATACAAATCCCAATCTCTTTCATGAGACTCGCAAAGTGTGACTCCGAAATGATTTCGTTATCAAAGAGACGCTTCGCCAGTTTTCCGTAATCTCCCACGACTTCTTCTTTTGCGTCCTTGCTGTATAGAGATGTATTGTATCCATATAACCGTGCATTCATTATTATATGCACACCGTACCGGTCAGCGTATTTATCATCTATCAGGCCCAGTCCCTTTAACCGATAGAGCAGCGCGGCTCTTGAAGACCCATAATATTGCTCTATTTCCAGCAATGTAGCCAGTGAAATTTTATTCTTCCCCTGCTCATGCCTGGGGATCAAATCGATTACTCCCTCTTCAGGTAGCAGAAGAAAGGATGCGAAACGATTGGCGTGACGTTCTATTATGTTTTCTCTATTCGAATATGTGGGATTGCACAGCATATATGTAAAATCATCCTGCACACACAGATGATAGAGTTCGTGAAGCGCCGTAAAATTCTGATGCCCTACTGATTTATTTGAATTGATTAGCATCGACCGGTAATTATCAATCTTGAGAGCTATTCCGGACAAATTCTCCGACTGGAGGGGCTTGAACAGTGTGATGACTTTGAGTTTCAGAAGCAGGCTCTTGATGATGACAGGATCTCTATGACCCAATCCATGCTTTTGTCTGAATCGGTCCGCTTCGTTTTTAATCGTCACATCAGCAAGCATTTTCTTCGCTCAACTCCTTCAACTTTATATAATTATGAACGATCTTCCTGAACTCAGCGATATGCACCAGGTCCTCGGTGCTTATATCGTCTGCCCGGAATGCCAGAGCCACATTGACATTCTTCCTGGTCTCGTTTTCTTCAAAGAGATCATATAAATCAACACCAAATAAATCAGCCAGCTTTTCCATCTTTTCCAGAGGTATCTGCCTGGCTCCCGACTCATAATAAGCGACAGACTCCCTCTGAATATCCAGATATCGAGCGAGATCTTCCTGTTTCAATCCCATCCTCTGTCGATATGATTTAATATTCCCCCCTATTATTTTCCCTGAAGTGTCCATTTCCCCCTCCTTTAATCCACCTGGTTGTACCATATACACCTTGTTACAAAATTGCAATATTTTATTTATATTTAATAATATGTAACAGGAGGTGGCAAGGAATCACATTTATATTGTCCTGTAAAGTTGAGAAGTTGTAAATTATTATACTAGGTAAGAAATTAGTGGCTGTCTTCACTTTTTGCAATTTTTCTAAAGCTAACGCCCATGTCATCGGCGCTGGCCAGTCGTACTTTTCTGCAACCTGAACAACAGTGAAGTCTCTCGATAAATCGGCATTTACCGGATTTGCCAATACTGGCATTTTCGGTAAATGGTGATGAATCAATGGGGAATGGGGTCGCCCATTTCATTCAATTCATTTTCTATGGACTTTGCTAATGCAATGTAGGCCAACATCCCACTCATTGCCCCTATTTCAAATGAATCGGCATTTGTCGAATTTGGCAGTGTTGCCATTTTCGACAAATGCTCACAAATTGTTTCCCTGTGGTTTCAAAATGGGAGACCTTAATTTACCACCTATTTCATATTCCGCTATGACTGTGCAGAGAAGGAGTGTGAGAAATTGCTGTCAATACCCGCATTCCTGAATCGCGCATATCTTCGTTCCAGTAAAGCGGGGTCCGGCCAGGCGCGTTTGTTTTTCGGAAGTATCATCCGGTGTGAATGCATATTCTGAAGTCCATGCACAAGCATGGGGCCGTCTTTTTCCTTTAGAATATCTCTCCTGACCTCAATAACGTAATCCGGTCGTATCCCGATCATAAATTTGTCAAAGGCGGCATGGTGCAGTTTACAAAGTGCAACCCCGTTCGTCACAACAGGATCACCGTCTTTTCCCCCGTCGGGGATTATATGCGCCGCATCCAGAAGCTCCAGATGTTTCAAGCGGCAGAAGGAACACTGTTCCCGGTATGCGCGAAGCACCCGTTCACGAAAACCACGCTGATGCAACCTCTGCTTAACAGAGGAAGTTATATACATTCTTCTGATATCCGATATCGAATCAGAATCATCTTGCATTACATCCTTCGGCTCGATGTAACTGTCAATGGTTTTGTGCTCATCAACGGCAACGGTAAAGGTAAGATTTTCAGGATCGTCGCCGATAACAAAAACCGGCCACTCGACGAGATATTTTCCCGGAATAACGCCGTGAAGATAAATAAGGGGAATCTTGTGAAGCATGGCATTTCGAAGCGCCACATTATCCCTGTGGTATGGATCGGTGCCACGATATCTATAGAGCAGCAGATCACCCCGTTCAAAACTATCGTCATAGGGACCCGAAGTCGTGGTCGTTATTGACAAAGGATATTCGGGTAAAATTCTAGGCTTGAAAATACCCAGCGGCGCAACAAGAGGAACTCTCTGATCCTGAAAGATGAAACCCTTTGAAAGGATTGTGCGTGGCAGTACATCACCATAAATGCTGACCTGTTCCGTCAGCCATTGAAAAGCAGCAAGACGAACACGGCGGTCAAGATCTTTTGAATGGTTTGGTGTCATTGTTTTTACGTGCGAAATGCCAAACACTTAAATATTTAAGCCGCAATCCCCATTTTATCTAACGCGGTGCTGACTTGATGGTTTTGAGCACAAGCGAAACACCAGTCAGAGTCATGCTCATGGTTAAATTAGTCCATCGAAGAAGTATTTATTTTGTCCTTTTTGCCCTCGATAGCCTTTGTTAACAACCTAATAAGTGGAATGAATCGTAGAGCTCCGTAACCGAAACCAACAATAAGCGAAACAATTATTTCCCCTATGAAATAAGGAATAGCCTCATAGCCTGAGGGATGGATAGTTAAATGAACTGAAAATAAAAGTATAATAAATGATATGAGAGAAATAGGCCCACTGATGTTGATAAAGTCTCTTTTTCGAATTTTTCCTAAAATCAACAACCTCTCTTGAAAACGACTAAGTTGATTAATAATAAACAAGTATACTTTACCCCGATCCTGTGCTTTATGGGCAAGGGTTCTTGCGTTAAATAGACCGTAATCTATCTCCGTTAATTCGGCAATCTCAACCTCTTGAAGAAAAGCTTTTTCGTTTATTACCTTTTTACCTAGTTTTACAATTTTCTTCGAGGCAGCGTATAAGGTGCAATCGAGTTCAGCCACTAATTTGTATGGCGTATTTTTTATTTTTGGTAATAACTGAATTAAATCAGCGTGTAACTTTTCACCGGATATTAGGCGTTTTTCCGCAGTATCAAAATCTATGGCACTGAGATCGCATGTAGCCATCGTGTTAACAAATTCTATCTGAACGGCGTACGCTTCCACAAAAAACGGTAGATCCTTCTCATCCTCTTCATCTAATTGTGCAATTAGCTCTGAATATGTCTGTTGAATTGCGCCGAATAGAGATTCCGCCACACCAATATCACCTATATTGAGGTGTCTTCTAGCTAATGCCACTTCAGCAGCAGCTTTTGAGCTGAGAGCAACTTTCACAAAGTCTGGCGAAAAAAAGCTAATTTTTTCCAATGATTTTGCACTTGAATTTAATAAGTTGTAAGCTCCTACAACATCCCCTGAAAATAGTTTTGAAATACCTTCCGAAAAATTAGCCAACACCTCGACAATAAACTTCGCCTTAGAATCTGACAACTTTTTGATAATAGGTAGGGATTTTCTCAAAGGTTCAAATGCTTTTGTATGGTGGCCTGAAAGAAGGTAGTCGTATCCTTTTTGAAATGACATTAATGAGTCAACGATATTACTATCAGAAATATCCGTATCATTTAAGCCCAGTATATATCTGGCACTGTTAATGTCACCCATTTTTACAAAATCGACTGCTTTTAATAATGGTGATTCCATTCGAAACCCCTTTGGAAAATATGTCATATGGAATTTAACACATTCATCAGGGGTGACTTGGAGCGAAGCGAAAAGCCATCCCATACATGCATTGGTTCTGTGCTCATTTACTATGTTTGAAACGCTTTAAATGTTCTCTCAGAGTATCTGCCATCCTGACCGTGGGGTTTTTGGATTATTCAAGTTGGCTTTCTTAAAAAATTTTTTCCACTTCAAACCAACTGCGCGCTTAAACTCTGTTCGGACGTCTTCTAGCAGAAGAAAAACCTCTGTCTCGTTCGCAAATTTCTCAATACGCCTCGCGCTTACCGTATTGATCCATTTAGCAGTAACATATTCGTCATAAATTCGGATAGCGTTCCAATACTTGTAATTGGATACATCAACAACGCCGTCCCGAGGCTTACTATAAGCAAGGCCCAAGATTTTCTTGTAAATAGCCTTAATTTTGTCTTTATATCGGCCATCATACCTAAAATTGCCGCATTCGACTGCTCCTGAATGCATTAAGAAAATAGGCTTGTTTGCTT
>JAUVXT010000142.1 GCA_030603465.1 Deltaproteobacteria bacterium | reverse complement strand
GAGCGCCTGATAAAGCTCGGTCCAGCCCATCGGGGTCGGGGAGGCACCAAGTCCCTTGAAAAAGGCCACATGGACTTTAGCCGGCAGACAGCGGATTTTCAAGCCCTTCATGTCCGAGCCCTTCATTATAGGCCTGGCATTGTTGGTCACATGCCTGAAGCCGTTATCCCACCATCCCACGACCTCAAAACCTTTGGCTGAGAGTCTTTCTCCCAGGTACTGACCAAAGGGACCGTCAAGTGCTTGAAACATGGTGCCGGTGTCTTTCCATAAATAGGGCAAAACCGTGATGCCCAGTTCCGGAACGTGTCCGGTAACATGACCTGTCCCGGAAAGAACAAAGTCCACGGTGCCGACTTTGGCCATTTCCAAGACTTCGCGAATTTTACCCAGAGATCCGGAGTGGTAAACCTGAATCTCTACTTTGCCATTGGTTGCTTCAGCCACCAGATCCTTGAACACTTCTGCCGCCCTGCCCCAAGAATGGTCCTTCGGGACCGGGTTGGCGAATTTCAAGGTGTATTCGGCCGCATTTGCAGCAGGTGCACTGAAGGCTACCATGACCGCTAATACTACTACCAACGCTATTATTCTCGACTTCATAACCACTTCCCTCCTAACTTTAAGTTAAGGCGTTAACGACTAGTCTTTTCACCTTTTCGATCCTCTCGGGCTCTTTACGGTGAAAGACTCCCCCTATGCTCATTCCAATATCAGAGCTTACGGCAAACTCCTTCCTGTGTTGAAAGGTCCAGAAGCGTTTCATTGAGGGGGCCGGGGAAAAAATTGCCGTGGACCTTCCAGGTAACTGCAGTTAAATAATCTAAACCATCGTCCCGAAGAACAAAGGGCCTGTCGTGCCCGGGAATAATTATCTCGGCCCTTTTCAACACTTTTGTTATACTTTCACGAATACTATGTTTGTCGACGCACGCCGATGTGCTCTCTCCGGTCACAGCCTCCCATGCATTCTTGACAACATCCCCACATACGGCAGTGGGTACGGGCTCCTCGCAAAACATCACCAGGCACCCGGGCGTATGACCGGGCATCGTGACCACTTCGATTCCCTCTTCCAGGACCAACGTATCTTCTACAATCCTGATATCTCGGCCTTTTAACAGAACCGGCCAGAAATCCGGAACGGCAAGATCTTCAACCCGGCCGGCGGTAACATCCCTGGCATAATTTAATTCCGCCTCGGAAATCGTAATCGACGCTTTCCGAAATAGAGGCAAATTTAAAACATGGTCAAAATGAAGGTGAGAAAGCACTACATGGCGGATTTCTTCAGGATCGACACCGGCCGCTTTGAGGGCGGCAAGGAGTATGTCACGATCACTGTAATGGCCGGTATCAAACAGTGCCCAACCTATTTTCAGGGGGAAAAGGACCACAGTACAGTATCCAAACCACCCACGGTTGCTCTTGGCAGGTACCCCGGGTAAAAGAATTCTGAATTTCTCCAACACCTTGCTGGGGTGTCTCAGCTTATCGGATTTCAAACCTTACACCAAATTTTTTCTCACCATTAAATCAATTTCACTTCAGGTTCAGGGCTGCCTCAAAGCCCTCGCTTATGGCTTCATATATAGATCGGGGTTGTGCCGCATCTCCGATCAACTCCACAGGATATTTATTGCCAATTGCCTCGGCTAATTTTCTGTTGCTCCTGAATCCAACGGCGAAAACAATAAAATCAAACGGCCCCAGTTGCATCGTTCTCTCCTGGATTTCCACCTGCGCCATCTTTCCTTCAAACGAAATCAGCCGGGTTTTTTTCATGAGTTTGACCCCGCCACGCTTGATCCGTTCCAACAGAAGATTTAGACGGGTGGAATGAAGTCCCTGTCCGACTATGTCCGTCATTTCGATGAGGGTAATCGGCACTCTGAACTCAGCCAGAAACTCGGCGGTCTCCAAACCGACAGTTCCGCCTCCGGCAACAAGGTATCGGCCTGAAGCAACGTTGGCGGCGCTCAATATTTCTTCTGGCGAAAATACACCTCTGGTATCCAGACCTGAAATCTGGAGTTCTAAATTAATTGCTCCGGTGGCAAGGATGATTTTATCCGCAGCCTCCGAGCGGAAGGTTTCAACTGTTGCTTCCCTGCCCTTTTGAATTTCAACGCCGCTCTCTTTGGCGCTCTTGACAAGATGATCGATCAAGTCTTGAAGGACGTCTTTAAAAGGAGGACGCTTCCCAACGTTTATCGCACCCCCCCAAACCGGTTTTTTTTCATAGAGTTTTACCTCTGCTCCGCGAAGGGCGGCATGCGCAGCAAAGGACAACCCGGCAGGACCACCGCCAACAACAACAACTTTCAGCTTCCTCTTTAAGGGCGGAACGGGGGAAATATCTCTTCCAACGCGGGGATTTACGGCACAACGTAATGGTTCCCCGCTCTGCAGGCACATCAGGCAGAAATTACATGCCACGCACGGCCTGATATCTTTATCTCGTCCCTCTAGTGTTTTTGCCACATATTTGGGATCGGCGACAAGCGCACGGGCAACCGCTGCCAGATCTGCGTGTTCACTGCTGATCGCCTCTCTGAAAATCCCCGGCTGGTCCAGACGTCCCACACCGATAACAGGAATGGAAACCATCTGCTTAAGTGCCCGGGCAAAAGGCAACAACGAACCCCGTTCGACTTCCATGGGCGGGCTCATGCGGTGTTGTGTTATGCCGATGCCGCCTGAAGCACTGATATAATCGGCCCCGGCGTTTTCCAGCCAGCGTCCAACCGTCAGAGTTTCGAAAGCAGTTAACCCGTCTTCCACAAACTCATCCATACTGAGCCTGACTCCCAAAATGAAGGCATCTCCTGCCGCCTCCCTGACGGCAGCTATCGTTTCTTTCAGAAGTCGGAAACGATTCTCCAGAATTCCGCCATATGTATCACTCCGATGATTGAAATGAGGTGACAAAAAATAATTCAGCCAGTAATCGTGACACGCATGCAGTTCAACTGCGTCAAACCCGCACTCTTTCGCCCGGATCGCCGCGCGCACGAATGCACTGCGGTATTCTCTGATGTCGCTGAGGCTGAAACTTTCCGGTAACTTGTCCAAGCTCTTGAAACTCAATTGGACACCAACCCGTGTATGTTTTGAAAGGGACTGCACGAGATTTTCAAGGCCTGGCAAGAGCCCGTCATTGTGAATACCCAGCTGGCGTTCAAATCCTTTGCCGTCTAAATGAACATACGCGGCGCCAAGGATTATAAATCCTACGTGGGCGCGGGCCCGTGCAAGATAAAAATTCAGATACTCCTCGGTAACCGATCCATCCTGACCAGCAATGTTGGGCACCATCGGCGCCATTACAGATCGATTTTTAAAGAGATGATCTTTAATATGAATTTGATCTGAAAGGTTCGTCATAATTCTCTTCTCGGTCTTGGCCAAATTTTATTTCCGGTCTGGCCCCCAAATTATTTTCTGCACTTTCGGGACCGGGCATTATTCTCCCTTTTTTATCAAATTCCAACTGGACCGGCGTTTCGTCAATGATGATCCCCTTGTGCGCGTCAAGCTCCGGCAGCAGGGCCTCTGTTATCCAAAAGTTTTCAAGCATTAAGGTGTTCCTGATTCTTGCCATGCGAACCCGGTCCGGACTGGAAATCTTGGACAGGACCGCTTCAACCACTACTTTATCGTTTTCCAGAGCTATCGGCGTACGTACGCTGGCCCAGATCCCTGTAGTCAAGGCATTGGTGTAAGTGGCCTTGAAGTCAATCTTGTCTACGACACGGCGCGTGGTTAGATCCGCCATACCGATTCCCAACGCGTTGCCGTGCGACTCCTTGGTAATATCCAGCACAATCAAAGTCCGATAATGAGGAATGCACTCTCCGCCGTCTCTTCGCCAGAACCCAATAACATTGGTATCCATACCGGCGCCACTGATGTCTTTTCCCATTTCATCCACTATAAGAATGTCAAGATCCTCGAGTGGAATCCGCGGCAACAATCGACGCGCATGAATCAGTAGTTTTCGATCCGTCGCTACAAACTCTTCCGGCAGAGCCAGGCGCACCATCTGAATTTTGTCCAGGGAATTTTCTACCAGGGCCAGACCGCAAAGCACCGGAGCCTGCCTGAGAATCATTTCCGCAGCAGGCACGATACTCTCTGCAAGGCCGAATTTGTGCATATTGACGGCTCCCTCATGTTTACCGCAACCGACGGCCAGCATTTTACACAGGCCCGATTCAACATCGGAATGAAAGGCGGTATGGGGTTTTACCCTGTTGATCACAACGACGTGATCAGCCGCCATGGCATCTTTCGAGAAATGCACGCGGGCACCTGAGTCAAGATTGTCCAGAAAAGCCACATCCATGCTGGAGATGATCGGCGCTTTCACCGTAGCTTCACTTATCCCAAGGCCTCTCAGCATTTCGGCCTGGCCATCCGAGGTGGCCCGGCCATGGGAACCCATGGCCGGGAAAATAAAAGGTTTCAATTCCAGATCCCTGAGACAGTCCACCACCGTCGTAACAATGTCCGTCAGCCTGTCGATCCCGCGTGATCCTACGGTTACACCTACGCGTTGCCCGGGTTTTACACGTCGCTTTAGATCCAGACGTAAAAATTCCTTACGTATGGCTGTTGGCACATCTGTAATGGCGGCCGTATCAAACCGTTGTTTAACGCGGTACATTAACGGACAGGAATTTCCCATACCTTGCGACTCCATTGAATGGATCTTTTTCTGCAATCTCTCCATTGCGGTGCAAACGCTTCTTAAATCTCAATTACTCCGGGAATACACAAGCGTCCAGCACCTCCTGAATCTCACCGTCGGTCAGCCTGGCATAATCTTCGTTCATAACATCATCCAGCATATCCTGGGTCCAGACATCATAGCCAGGATTAGCCTCGAAAATCCAGGTTTCCATAGCAGGCTCAATCACCACATCCGGTGTAAACAGCCAGCCGATGTCAAAGACGGCCTCGGGATCCTCTCCCATGAAAACCAGCTTTCCCCGATAATTTTTGCCATCTGCCATATATACATTAGGGCAGGTATAGTAAATTTTCAGGGTTTCACGCGTGAACGCCGCTTCAGCATATCTTTGGATGTAGTCAGGATGAACGCTGGAATGAACATTGATATGCATGTGGTTGGTTGTCGGCATTACCGGGAATTCCAGTCCTTTGAGAAAATGATCGGATTTAAAGTAAGCCTCAAGTCTCTTTTCTTCCTCTGGTCCCACCTCTCTGAAAGGAAATTGGCGACAGAACTGGTTGATATACCAGCGGTTCCAAACGAGCAGGTTGCAACCTGATTCGCCACCATCGCAGGGCTTCAGTCCAACGTCTTTGTTGAAAAACCACTGGTAATCGAAATGGGGTTTACCCTTCGGCTCAATGCCGTGCAGACTACCCATACCGGCCTTGGGTGCCATATGGTCAATCTTTCTAACGGAAGGCCATCCCATGCGGTCAAAATATTGAACCATTACGGCCTCCAATGAATCTGGATGAACCGAAGTTTCAATATAGGAGTGGACGTGAGATCCTTCCGGATCGGGATCTCCATGCAGGGCGGCACACAATCGACGCCAATGATCCGATTCAGCAAAATAATATTTAACTTCATTTAGCAAGTCTTTCCTATCCATGGTTTAATCTCCTAAAATTCGAATTAATTCATTTACTTCTTTTTATCATAAGAACCGGGGCGTACCGGCGGGCTAAAAACACTGATTAGCACCAGCGGCTCATCTCCCAGCGTTTTGACGCCATGCTCGACACCGGGTTCCGTGAACACGGCCACACCCGGTTCCAGGGAATAAACCTTGTCGCCCACCTGGGTTTCTCCCCGGCCGGAAATGACATATATAATCTCTTCTTCATTATCATGTTTGTGAGTGCCGGGATCACTTTCAGGCGGGAAGATCACCACCCCCAGAATCATGTTTTGACAGTTCCCCTCTTCCGGCCCGATCAGCTTCTTCCAGAGCCGCCCCGGCAGTTGAAGCCCTTCGATATCCTGTTCTTTAATGTAGTGCATTTTACCCTCCTGTTAGGTTAATCTACAATTTTTGAATCAATTCCACTCGCACCATTTCGTTGCCGGCCTAGTGAACCAGGCTAGGTATAAAAAGCGATAGCTGAGGGAAAAGATTGATTAAAATCAATATGCCTATCATGGTCAGAACGATGGGGATGGCTTTTAAGGCCGTTTTTTCCATAGGAATATCAGCGATCGCCGAAGCAACAAACAAGCAATATCCAACTGGTGGTGTCAGCAGTCCTATAGACATGTTCAAAATAAAAATCATCGCCATGTGCAGAGGATCCAATCCTAAGGTTTGACTTAAAGGTATCAGAACAGGGACGAGAATCACCGTGGCGACCAGGATATCGATGATCAGCCCGGTCAAGAGTAAAATGATGTTTAGCAGAATAAGAATAACATATTTGTTGTCTGAGACACCAAGCATAAAATCTCGAAAGAAATCGGGAAGTCCTTCGTTGATGGAGATATAAGAAAAAACGGAGGCGGCGGCGATAATGATGACAAGCTTTGAAGTTGTCTTGGCGGAATCAAGTAGAACTTTAGGCATCTGTTTCCATTTCATTTCTTTGTAGACATATATCGCTACGATCAAGGAATAGACCACGCCGATCATGGCCGACTCGGTAGGTGTAAAGATCCCGCTGACAATGCCGCCAACAATTACCAGCGGTGTAAGAAGCGCCAGAAATGACCTTTTAAAGGTAAGAACAATCATATTCCATGAAAACTGATAGGTGGTAGACGGCCCGTAGCCTTTTTTCTTCGACACAAAATAGCAGAGCACCATCAGGCTGATACCGATCATCCCGCCAGTAATATAGCCGGCCAGGAACAGATCCAAGAGGGAAAGTCCC
>JAUVXT010000048.1 GCA_030603465.1 Deltaproteobacteria bacterium | reverse complement strand
TTCGTTGTCATCCCCTGACCAAGTCACTCTGTATGTATAATGATCATTCTTTAGTGTCATGTTCTACCTCCAATATTTCTATTGCTTTTAAAACTTGCTTGACTTGGTATACGTGTGCTTTGCCTTTATGATTCTGAATATTAACCCGTGGGTCACCTTGCCAAGGAGTTTTATAAATCCTATGACTTGTGCCAGATTGACGGGATTTACCAAAGTAAATCTCACAGATTTTACACAAATCTGTAAATTTTACATCTTTTGGATTGTTTCTCAATTCTTTGAGTTTTTGGTTAATATTCTCCATGAATATATAGTATCATTATTGATACTAATGTCAAGGCATAAGATTTGATAGAATCAGTCTCAGATTTGAAGTGTAACGTAAAGCTGAGGGGCTGGGCAACGATAAGTGAAAACATTGATAAATGCGTAACCCGTCGATTAAATACTTGCTTTTCAAAAACGGCATGGTTTTGCCCAGTCCCTCTCAAGCGGCTGGTTCGCTTATAGTTTCTTTTGTAATTCGTCTTTTGTGATTTCACAATCTCGTAAGATCTGGGCAAGAAGTCCACGGCCAATTGTCTCGCTACGGTGCAAAGGAACAACTGTGCATCGGCCGTCTTGGTGTTGCAGAAAATGATGACTACCTTTTGTACGTATTACTTCGACTCCGAATTTACGTAAAGCGCGAATAAGCCGATTACCAGTTATTGCTGGAAAAGTTGTCATGCGTTAATCGCCACTTTTTGGACACCAACAAACTCACTGGATATGGGCTTTTCTACCTCAAGACAAAGCTCAATAGCCTCTTTTATTCTCTTCATTAATGTATCAAGAGATTTGGCCTGAGTATGACAACCACGGAGTGCTGGTACAGAGGCGACAAAAAAGTTATCCTCATCTTTTTCAATTATTACACTAAATTCTTTCATTTTATTTCCTCCAATATTTCATTCTTTATACCATAGGACTCCATTTATTAAAAGCGAACGCTGGAGCTGAGACGCGGGAAACGCGCCAGCGTTTTCCCGTCGATTCTCCAGCGACTTGTTAGCCAACACATGTGGCAATTAATCTGACAGAAACTTGCTATCACTTATACTCGCTGGGGCTGCGGCATAAGACTCGGGGACCGTCTGATCAATGTAACCTAATAGATTCGAAATGTGGTATGAATGCTCCCTACCCCTTTCTATTAAGTCGGGAGCCAAATCCCAAAAAGGCTCTTGTCTTTTGTCACTCCATAGATCTCTCAATGGAATATTGAAATCATAATAATATTGTGCAGAAGCAAGCCAAATCTCCGACAACCACCGTGGACCTTTTTCATATGAAAATTTGTCCACTAAACCTTCCGGACTTTTTAGAGCTTTTTCTGAGATTTTTATCAAAAGATCCAAATTTTTGCTGTCGAAGGCATCTTGAAGTTCCGTTATTGTCTTTTCTATGTCTTCTAACCATTTTTTCAGATGATATTGTACTTCGAAGATAAAATGGGCTCTCGGAAGCAACTCTATCTGGCGAGTTCTTCGATCCTCATCAATGCTTTGTTTTGCCAGATTCAGTGACCTTCTGTTTAAATAGGTCTGGTATGCGACAACACATAAGGCAACGAAGTTTAATCCCAGCGCAATTATCGTTAGAATCGCTGATAAATTTGATTTGTCCATTTCTTTCCTAAAAACTGGCTAACATTGTTTATATAGTTTCTGTATAAAAACTCAACATAGCTGATACAGCTACGTAATATATATTTTAATTACGGATAATATCGTTATAAGTAACTATAATACAATGAGTATTCTAAAACGCGCCATTTATTTTGTCATGTTATACAGAAACTATGTAATATGCTCCTTGTTCCTAAAGTGTGTCTGCGGGACTCCGCACTCCCTTAGGTCCCTGATTAAGCACATGGGTATAGATCATGGTTGTCTTTATGCCCTTATGTCCGGGCAGTTCTTGAATCGTTCTGATGTCGTAAGCGCTTTCGAGGAGATGTATAGCGAAAGAGTGACGAAATGCCGGAGGTGATTAAACAAAAATACCCCGCCACTGTATGTGAAACGGGGCATGTATTTTAGTCAGATCATAATTCCCTCTTTTTGACGTTAAAGAATTAAGACTCCTGCTTGTAATCCCTGGTTATATTTAAGATAACATTTATACTGTCTGGCTGATAATACATCTTTAAAAATATTTGTCAAGATTTTTAAAGTGCATTTCGGAAACATCAAAATGGGGCCTGTTTCCTTTATCGATTGGGTTTGTTTTTTGGGGAAAGCGTGTTATCCTGGCTGAAAAAAGGACTAATGGAGACAGGTGGATGTACGGGGAAGTTTCAATTAATTATTGCAAAAGAAGGGGAAATAATATATCAATTTCACTTCTATTGTAACCAGGTAAACCATGTGATTTTCGTATAGATCGATCTTCTTTATACAGATTAACCGGCCTTTTGGACGGAGAAACGAGAATCTATTTAAGTTATTTATTATATCAGCAAGCGCAGACAGGAGAAAAATTATGGGAAAATTGTTCGGAACAGATGGGGTTCGCGGTGTGGCCAATGAATACCCCATGACCTCCGAGATGGCCTTAAATATAGGGAGGGCAACGGCACACCTTTTCAAAAGAAAAGGTCACCAGCCCAGGATTATTATCGGCAAGGATACGCGTATCTCCGGTTATATGCTGGAAAACGCCCTCGTATCGGGCATATGTTCCATGGGTGTTGATGCGGTTTTAGTGGGACCCATGCCCACACCCGGAATAGCCTTTCTGACGAGTGACATGCGCGCCGACGCGGGCATAGTAATATCCGCTTCCCACAACCCCTTCCAGGATAACGGCATCAAAATCTTTTCCAATGACGGATACAAGCTGCCCGATGAAAGGGAGCTTGAGATAGAGGCGCTGATAACGTCGAACAACATGCACAGTCTCAACCCCTTGCCCAGTGAACTGGGAAAGGCATATCGCATAGATGGGGCGCGCGATCGATATATCGTCTTTTTGAAGAAAACCTTCCCTAAAGAATATACGCTGGAGGGGACAAAAATAGTCCTCGATTGTTCCAACGGCGCTACATACAAGGTGGCGCCCGAGACATTTTCCGAGCTTGGCGCCAAGGTAAAATCGATATTTGCCGAACCGGACGGAGAGAATATCAATGATAACTGCGGATCACAGCATCCGGAAACCCTGGCGGAAGAAGTTATAAAGCGAAATGCGGACGTCGGCTTTGCCTTCGACGGAGACGGAGACCGCCTTATAGCCGTCGACGAAAAGGGCGGAGTACTGACGGGGGATCAGATCATGGCCCTGTGCGCGAAGGTTATGAAAAAGGATGGCAGGCTTACCAATAATATGGTCGTAAGCACCGTTATGAGTAACATCGGCCTCGGTCTCGCCTTAAAGAAACTGGATATCGAACAGGTGGCAACCCAGGTCGGCGACAGGTACGTCCTGGAAGAGATGCGCGCGAAAGGCGCCTCCATCGGCGGAGAGGATTCGGGACATCTGATATACCTTGAGCACCATACAACGGGAGACGGCATCCTTACAGCTCTACAGGTCATGGCGGCAATAAAAAGGGAGGGAAAGCCCCTCTCCGAACTGGCAAAGATTATGAAGGTCTATCCGCAAAAGCTCATAAACATCGATGTGAAGTCAAAACCGGAAATTTCCGGTATCCCGGAAATAGTCGATGTGATAGAGAAGGTTGAAGCGAAGCTCGGGACAGAAGGGAGAGTCCTTGTCAGATACTCGGGAACACAGAATATGTGCCGCGTTATGGTAGAGGGGCCGACCGACGAAGAAACAGAAAAATATTGCGGTCAGATCGCGGCGTTAATCACCGAAAAGCTCGCTTGAAACAGCAGGAAAAACTAAGATTTATAACATTGGATTTAAGGCTTGCCGGGAGGGAGGAAGTTCTTACATGTCTTTCAAAGTTATCATCACCCGCGATTTTGATCACATGAGTGATGTCGCGGCAGACATTGTTATAAATGATATAAGGGAAACCATAAAGAAAAATGATAGTTACAGGCTCGGACTCGCCACAGGAAACACGCCCGCGAAACTGTACAAAACCCTCGCCGGGGCAGCCAATGAAGGTCGATTTGATGCGACACGGATAGAGAGTTTTAATCTCGATGAGTATGTGGGACTCCCGGGAGAAAATGCCCAGCAGAGAGCCCTTCACCCTGAAAGCTACAGCTTTTTCATGATCCAGGAACTTTTCGGGCTCTTGGAAAAGAAGTTTAGAGAGGTAAATGTGCCTTGGGGCACTTTGATCGATCAAGACCGGCTTGAAGAAGAGCTCAAAGCGAATCCCGAAGACTGGGAGGAACAGGGCACTGACAGAGGCAAGGCCGTTGTCGTAAAAAAAGACGCGAAGTCCCTATATCTTCGCTGGATCAGGGATGAGATACTCGACGCCTACGCCGGAAAAATAGAGGAAAGGGGCGGAATAGACCTCCATATCGTTGGAGTGGGCGGAAAGGGCCATGTGGCATTCCATGAATCGGGGATCCCCTTTGAGGGAAACAGGATGCTCCTCGTCAGGCTCGACGATAATACAGTAATGAACGCCGTCGCGGATGGACATTTCGCGCACAGGGAAGAGAGTCCCTGTTACGCCATTTCGATGGGGAGCGAGCTTGTCTATGAGGCAAAAAAGGTTGTGCTCCTCGCAAACGGGAAACGGAAATCCGAACCGGTTGCCGCGTCGCTTCTGAATGATCCCACCCCCGAGATACCCATATCCTACGGACAGATTTTTTCGAATAATGGCGGCGAAATGATCTATGTAATAGACAGGGAAGCCGCGAAACACCTGCTTGATCACATATCCGAAATAAACGAACGGGGCATCGCGATCGAGGACATAAGTTCTTAAAGGGTTGAGGATTAAAGTCAGGGATGTCAACTGAGAAGATATGGAAACTTTTGCGCTGGCTGTAGTCAGCCTTGCTATTGCAATTTCCTCAATAACCAGGAAAAAAAAGAATCCCACCTTTATTTCCTTCGCGGCTCTCTGCCTGGCCATATTTCTTACGAAGAGCGGCTCCTTCTTTTCCGGAGTTTTTGACAATGAATTCTGGAAAATAATATATAGAACAGGACTCCTCGCCATACCTCCTGTCCTGATTACCTTCTTGAGATATACGGCACATAATAAAACCTTGCTGTCAAACCGGGTTGCGAATCTCGCGGGGATAGTAAGCGTCGTGGTTCTTCTTGCACTCTTTACGCCCCTCTACCGATGGCCCCATCTGGATACCCTTCTGTATATATATTCCGGCCTTACACTTATATATTGTTTTACAGCGGTTATTTTCTCCATCAGGGAGAGATCTCCTGGAGCCGAAAAAACGAGAATGATCAATATCGCGATCGGCTGTATAATCGCCGCCATCCTGAGCATTTCCGATATTATGAACCACTATACCCCCGGGATTCCACCCCTTTCGGATATAGCCGTAGCGGCTCTTCTCTATTTTATTTTTCTCGTAATAACCCACCCTGAGCTGCCCGAACTTTATGAAATCCTGTTGAGATCCCTCATGGTCTTCTCCATTATGTTATTCGCAACCCTCGTATTTTATCTCGTTATAGGTCTGTTTGACGTAAGTGTGCATCTCCCGTTCAACAGTGTCATTATGTCGGCCTTCATCATCGTGATCTTTATCGATCCCTTGAAGCAGTTATTGAAACGGGTATTCAAATACCTTTTCTCAAGATACAGAGAAATCGATTTGCTCGACGAAGAGGTGGAGAAAGGGAAATCCGCGCTTCTCGAAGAGATGGCCACCGGCCTCGCCCACGAGATACGCAACCCCCTCGGTTCCATAAAGGGCGCGGCGCAGTATCTGAAATCGGAAGAAGATGGAGATCGTAATCACAAACTTCTCGATGTCATAATTGAAGAGACAGACAGACTGGATGGCGTAATGTCCAGGTTTCTCAATTACGCCAATCCCTATTCAATGAATGCGGAAATTCAGAATATCAACCGCATAGTAGAGAAGGTTATATCCCTTCTGAAAACGACACAACTCCCGGATAATACTGTAGTTACAAAAACACTCGATTATGACATCCCCTATGTAAAGGTGGACGGGGAACAGCTCATGCAGGTACTGATGAATGTGGCCCTTAACGGAATAGAGGCAATGCCCGAGGGAGGAAGGTTGAGTTTTTCAACCTCAACGATTATGGGCGACGGAGTAAGATCCGTGGAAATCGCCATTAGTGACACGGGATGCGGGGTCAACAGGGATGACCTGAAAAAAATATTCAAACCCTTTTTTACGACAAAGAAAAAAGGCACCGGCCTCGGTCTCTCGATATGCAAAAGGATCATAGGAAATCATGGCGGTCGTATCGATGTCGAATCCGAACCGGACAAGGGAACAACGTTTTTCATAAGGATTTGATGCGTTAATTTTGGCGAAAATTTATCCCCCTCTCGAGCATACCTTGTTTGTACTCAATATGTTCCAATTCCTGTACCATAACCGATAATCTCCTTGTCCCTATTTCAATCCAAGCACGCCGCCCTCGCCACCCATAACGGGGTCCTTGCGGGCCGCTTTCTTTATTTCCGAAACAGCTTCCTTGATACGCTTGATCGCCGGTTGCGAACGCCATCCAAAGGCATGCCGCCTGAAACGGGCGCGAAAGGTCCATATATGTTTTGTGTCGGAAGACATGATTGTCAGCTTCTTCTTTTCACGATCGGTTTTCCGTCCAAGCCATCCAGGATTTCTATCAGGCGGCGTTTGCGGGCGTGCGCATTCCGCAAGCTTCCCAAGTATTGATCCCATTGCGGCTGTTTATTCTGCTTGAATATGACCATCCCCGCTTTACGAAGGTATTTTGCCGCTTCCTGGTAGGCGCTGGGCTTGACCTGGGCGATCAGTCGTTCCGCCTTGTCTTTCCAGATCGCCACTGCCCGATCCGGCGCATGGTCTTGGATAGCGGTGGCAATGGCATCTCCATCAACCCCGTACCCCCCAAAACGATTTTTGGGACGCTGATCGTACCATCTCAGCACCTGGTCCGGTTTTTCCTCAAGGATAGCAATGTTAATCAGATCGCCAATCATGGGAAACCGATTATGCTGATCCGCATCAGGCCGGTCGAGACCGGAATCCGGAAGGGGCCAGCCCTTCTGCTTCCAAGGCAGCTCGCCTTTTTCGAGATAGCGCAACAAAGATTCGCGCACGTCGGACCATGCCTTTATCTTACCTGCGGGTTTCTTGCATTCCGTGAAGGCCTGTCGCGAAGGACGACGCACGAATTCTTCGATCCGCATCGCCGCCACGGCGGGCCAGTTCTTTTCGAGAGTGCGGATTTCCCGCAGCTTACCACGCAGACTGGCGGTGATGCCGGGCCATTCTTCCCCGAGGTCCCGAAGGCCTTGTTTTATCCATTTTTCGGCGTCTTCATAACACCGCGCCGCAACCAGCCGTTTGACCAGACGGTCATAGCTACCCGTCTTGCGGGCCTCGGTTTCGCAAAGCGGAACAATCTCTTTTTTCCGTCCGGATCGCTCCAGGGCATGGATAGCCCAGTTGCTGAGCCGATCACGTTTAAAAATACTGCTGAAATTACCAGCGCCCCTGCTACCTTCTTTAAGTTTGGTTAAACGCGCCAGCAGCCGGTCCGCAAGCGTGCTCCAGGCAGTTTCGGGGTGCCGCCGGTGGAGATATTCCGCAAAGGCCTCGCACACTTCGAACTGATCCTCCAGAACGGCATCCAGCGCCCAAACAAGCCTGTCTGCGACATCGAGGGAAGACTGGTCCAACGCATCGACGATCACCGGCATACAGGCGGCAATCTCCATTTCGGTTTCGCCCTCGTCGTGGCTCTCCTCCACCTGGCGGGTGCCGGTCGTCACCAACTCCCGGCCCAGGGTCAGCACTTCGTCGGCGTGCCTCGCCTTGAGCAGGGCCTCGAGCTTTTTGCGAATCCCGGAATAGTCCGGCGTGTAGCCCTCATCATTCCAGTGGTTCTGCCAGCCGGGCTCATCGCCGATGTCACGAATCTTTTTACGCAGACGCGTCACCAGCGCTTTGGTGTCGCCGGAAATCAGCTGTTTGCGGTCGGATAGATCTCTTGCCATTTCCGGGTACTGTCCTGCAAGATCATGGATCAGGTCGATGAGTTGGACTTTGGTCTTGCCCTCTAAAAAACCGTCGATGTCCTGTCGCATATCCCCGGACATGGCGTTTTCATCATCATCTGGTTCATCATCCCAATCCTCATCCTCCAATAATTTCAGGCGATCGTCGTCCTGTTTTGCTTTGGGAACGGGCCGGTTGTTTTTGACTCGCTCCAGATACTCGATCACCACGGCCACCCCGTGCTTGCAGTCCAGTTCGTAAGGGCACGTGCAGATCGAATCCGGCAGGCCGTCGTCATCCATGTCCACCCTGGTGGCATAGTGCTCCGTACCGTCCACCCAGGCAATCAGGCTGCCGTCCTCCGTTACGACCAGATCGGAAACACGCCCTTGCCGCTGATAATTTTTACCCCGTGAGACAATCTTTCCGTCCGCCCATTCTTCGATATCGTTCCAAGTCAGATCGGAAAACCGATCCAATAATGTTTTCTTTTTCGGCAGTTTATTAGACCCCAGGTATTGTTTTTTAACGGGTGTAAGATCCACTCCTTAATGAGAGGCTTATAACTCCGAAGACTTTTCTCCAAGCCAGCCTTTGGCAGGCTGACGTCCGCATCGCCGCTTCGTATCTGATAATAAAACAATCGGGACCGGCTTCGACTCAAGACTCAAAAGACACACAGCGGGTTCATTTCTTATCTCTCGATAAAGCAGCGTAGCATCATTGACCTTTTCGTGGTATCCGCGCTGTAAAAAGGTTTCGTTCGTGGTCCGATTCCAACTCCAGATCTGGAACGGCGGCCAGTGCGCGTCGGATGCCCGTGCCGATGCCCCGGTAGGGTAGTTCGTTGCCTTTGGTTGCAAATGAGGTGATAAGTGGATTACGGATGACCGACACGCCGTTGCGGATATTTTCGATGGTAAGGTTGTTCGGCAGAGCCCCAGGGCTGATCAACTCTATGCGATTGTCAAACATAAATACGCGCCATGGCGCAGAGATAAAGTAATCCCGATGCAGCAGCATGTTGGCGACCAGTTCCTCCATGGCTGTCTGTGGGATTTCCAGATCACCTTCCGTGTTAATCCCCTTATCGCCCTGAAGTCTCCGCAGATTTCGGTTGAGAAAGGACATTGTCTCCATGTACAGATCACGCAGGCAACCTTCGATATCCTGGCTGTCCCGGTATTTGTCACTGGCAGGATCGTTGCCAACAAAGGATACAGCCTTGATGACCAAGGCAGGGCGATGTCTTTGAGGATTGCGCCCAAAAAGCATAACTCCGGCGAGATTGAGCGTCGCCTCACGCACCAGACCAAGATTGTTCAGCAATTGGTGAAGTGAGATTCCAGCCTTGTCGAGCATATTGTCAAGGGGCTCTCCATACTGCTTCTCAAAGAAAGCGCCGAAGTGCTCCAAGTTTATGTCTCCGGTTGTGGTCCTCTCGACTGGAATCTCATCCGCGTGAACCAGATCGGCGCTCTGAAGCATCCTCTGGACTTCCTCACGGGAAGTCACACGGCGCTTGTCAGCTCCTGACTTTATCCAGAATACACCATCGTTGTCGGCGTATGGCTTTGAGATGCCTTCGGGCACAGTGACGACCATGACCAATAGCCCGCCGACAGGGATGTTTTCTGTTTCGGGGTTGATGAAGGGACGGACGCAATCGGTTGCCGTGTTGGAAATCAGTTGATTGATCCTTCGTATGTCGCTGGGCGTCAGCCCGATGACTGAGCCGACATCGTCAACTCCGATCAGGATCCTTCCACCCTTACGGTTGGCAAACGCTACCATTTCACCCGCCAGCGATTTGGCATTCGTGACATCTTGGCTCTGCTTAAATTGAGTTCGGCTGTCTTCACCGCGACCGATCAATTCAATGAGTTCTATTGCTTCCATAGTTGGTAAATCTCCTTCCGACGAGCGAAGGCTTCATGCCCGCCTTCCATGATGGATACGATGGCCTTCTGAATCCCAGACTCGTCAATGCTACCGACCTGGATGTCGGCACTTCCACCGGCGAAAGAACATGCGCCTACCTGTTCCGCGTCGCCCAGTACGGGGAAATTGGCGTTGTGCGTCGCAAAGATGAACTGGATACTCTTCTTAAGCGTCCGAACCAGTTTGATGACATCCTCAAAAATGGTCTGGTTGTCCAAGTCATCTTCAGGCTGATCAATGACGATTACATCGTTGTCGCGCTGGCTCAGAATGAAGAGGATCAATGCTGAAGCTCTTTGCCCCAGCGAGTGATCGCGTAGTTCCTTTCCGTGATACTCGATTTGGAAGATGTTTGGCACCTGCCAAGTGAGCAAGGATGCCTTGGCTTCATTGAAGTACCTTCGAAACACATCGCCCGAATCACCGAGGTTGCTGCAAATCGTATCCAGTGCTTCGTAGACCGAGATGAAATCAGCATGCGAGTCCAGCACGCCCTTCAAGGTTGTCTCTCGGAGCTTGCTGCCACGGAAATGATTCTGCAACTCTTTCAGAAACGCAATCTTGTCGCCCTTATACTGTGGGATAATTCGAAGCGCAGTTTGGCTTTCGTTCAGTTTCTTAATTTCCACCTCGATCTGCTTGAACTCCTGGTGCCACATGTCGGAAAGCCTTTTTAGTTCCTTCAGAAGCTCGTCTCGAAGAGCGTTCTTTCGTGTACGGCTCTTAGCTATTTCTTCGAGTGCCAGTTTGGCTTTCTGTAGTTCGGTGTTGAGTTTTACGAAATCGTCCGGGCGAATACTGACGCCCCCTGCTTGTTGGAGTTGCTCGCTCAGTTCCCGCTCTATGGACGCGAAATCGTCCTTGAGTGCCTCACGGCGACGCTCCAGTTCCCCAAGTTTCTCGCGCAAGGCCCGCACATCGTTGCGCGTCTCGGTGAGAACCTGGCGCACCCTGTCAGGTGCCTTGTGTATCCGGTCAAGGATAGCGTTGATGTCTGCGATGACATCGGCGTTTTCTTTGGACTCAAGTTTGGACTGCGCGGCCAGTTCAGATTCCTGTTCCTTCAGAAATGTGTCGAAAGATCGGACAAAGGCATCCACAGCATCGACAACGCGACGTGCGTGCGTCACGTCTGCATTGAACTCCACCTGACGCCTAAGCTGCTTCTCAACGCCGTACTTTTTAAAAAGCTCCAGACGAAATTCTGTGTCCTTCCTCTTGCTCTGGTATTCCTGCTCCAGTGTGTCCAAGTCTTTCAGTTTGTCGAGATTCGCCATTACTTCCAACACCCGTTGGCGCTGGGCAACAATCTCTCGGCGGACAGCATCGAGTTTTGAGCCCAACAAGCGCTCCACGAGTTCACGCTCGGAACCTTCGCCTCTCTTCACCAATTCCTTTTGGCCGAAGAAAAGGGGATTCTTCAAGGGAATGCGCACCCCAGGTCGCAATTCCTCATCGAAATAAATGTCCGCTCGCTCATTCAGGATTCGGCGGATTTCGTAACGCTGTCCTTGTGCGTCTTCTACCCCGACTACGACCTTGCCGCCACTGCCGAGGGCGAATCGAACAAGATCCTGCTTGTACTTAAGGTCCAACTCTTCTGTGGATTCAGGTAACGGCAATTCAAGCGCGAAACGCAAGCACTCGAGAACGGCCGACTTTCCACTTCCCCGAATACCGATTAAACAGTTCATCTCGTCGGAAAGATCAATCCGCTTTCCATCCAATATGCCTCCCTCAAAGCTAACTGATCGCACCCAAGAGTGAACCTGCCTCTGAATGACCTTGTCGGACAAACGATCTGCCCCAGGCTTCAAGGCAAACTGGGCCGCTTCAAAGGTGAATGCGCCGATCTTGATGAAGGTCGGTTCGCCGCGTCCAACTTCCTCCATAGCCTTGGGATCGGAACCTTCTACTTCGGCAGGGTACCATCCACCCAGCCATCTTTGCACTTTCACCCGCAGGCCGCGCGTGCGTACCTTCTGGAACGCCCCCGTACGCAAGCGGAACAATTCGTTTCTGCCAAGTTCAGTGATTCTGCCGCCATCGAGCCCCTGCCACAGTCCGTTATCCATTTCGACATGAGCGAAAATGAGCAGGTAGTCCCTCTCGAACTTGTTCAGTTCGCGTATTGTTTCGATCAAATCGTGGTTGGATCGGGCATTGCTGTTATTGTAACCGGTCTGGCCTGCGAAGGTAAGTCCGAGAAAACTGTTGATGTGGTCAGCGTTTTCGCGATTATCGATCCAATCTTCATGGAATACTACGAGAGTGTGGATACCATTGCGGCCGTCTTTGACCGACAACTCAATTCCGGGCATTAGATATATATCTTCCTGCTTTGCCGCTTTCCGGAG
>JAUVXT010000060.1 GCA_030603465.1 Deltaproteobacteria bacterium | reverse complement strand
GCTGGCCAGAGGGTATCTGGGGCAAGAAAAATAAGAGAAAGGCCCGTGCCTGACATCATGTAAAAAGACGCTTGCCGAGTCCCTTGCACTGAACAGCGAGCGCATTCCTCGCTGCGTAAGGCGGGGTTAGCGAAAAAATCTTGATTCGCCCTCAAAACCATATTTTTCAGTTTTTCAAAGGTCTAAAACTTACTAAAACAGTCGGAAAATCCCCGCAACTTGCTGCAGGGAGTGTCAAATCAGCCACGCCCGGCCTTTTTCAGTGATTCCTTATAGACATGATAGAAGGCCTCGTTATCGGCAATTCCTCCCTTGATGATGGTGCTGAAATTGTCGATGTTCGACGGATTGACAATGAGGTTGACGCTCTTGTTAAAGGCCATCATGTTATCCATGGTCCGAAACCTGTCGCTTATCATTACGACGAATATGTTTCTTCGGATGCTCATGGAGAGACCCTTCAGATTATCGAGGACACTGTTTCTGTCGGGATTGTCGGTATCGAAATTTTCGTTCACTATGACAAGCTGATAGACATGGAATCTCATATTCTTCAGCGCATCCCGTGCGGAATCCGATTCTGTAATGTGGTATTTTTCCTCCTTAAGGATTTCGCTTATCTTGCTTCGCAAGGCCGGGTCGGATTCACAGAGAAGGGCCGTATCCACGCCTTCTTCAATGAAATCGAAGGGCTTGTCAGAGGCATCATACGCGTCGGAAGCTACTTCATTGATTAATGTTTTCTCCCCATCCATAATTTTCTCCTTCTTTTCTTCTATCATTTCCTCTTGTCTTTCCCATAGTCTTCATCGACCGCGAGTCCCTCTATGCCGGTTGTGGCCTCACCCCTTTCACTCTTCACCGAATCGATCCCCCGGCTTACGACGCCCTTTGTCGTGGCATAAGCCAGCGCCGTCTCTTCGGTAATCTGCCCCGCCTTGTATAGTTCAATGATATAGTCATCGAATGTGGTCATTCCATATTGACCGCCGGCTTCAATTATTTCGCGGTAGGTCTTTCCCTCCGATTCCCCATGGAGGATAGTATCCTTGACCCGGAGGTTTGTTCCCATTATCTCAAAGGCGGCCACCCTGCCTCCGCCGACCCTGGGCAGAAGCCTCTGGCAGACAATCCATCGAACCGTATCAGCGAGCCGGATACGAACCTGATTTTCTTCTTCCGTCGAAAACATTCCCAAGATTCGGTTGATTGTCTGTCCCGCATCCATCGTGTGAAGAGTGCTCAATACGAGATGTCCCGTTTCTGCGGCGCTGAGGCCGATTTCGACGGTTTCCCGGTCACGCATCTCTCCTACGAGAATTACCTTGGGGGCCTGTCTTAATGCGGCCCTTAATCCGTTGGCGAAGGCATCGAAATCATTTCCCAGCTCTCTCTGGTTAAAGGTAGCCTTTTTATGGGGATGCTGAAACTCAACGGGGTCTTCGAGGGTAATTATGTGAATCGACTTCTGTTCATTAAAATCGTTCAATACGGCCGCAAGAGAGGTCGACTTGCCGCTGCCCGTGGCACCCGTCACGAGGATGATCCCATTTTTTTCTTTCACCATTTCGCTAAAGGGCTGGGGGAGGTTCATGTCCTGGCATGTGGGAATCTTTGTTTCAAGTTTTCTAAGGACGATGGAATAATTCCCCTGCCGGGAAAACATGTTTACCCTGAACCTGGCCTTGCCCGGCAGTTCGTAGGAAGAATCGCAGGAACCGTCGGCGAGCAACGTTTCTGTGAGGCGGCGATCCTGATTTATCAGATTAAGTGCGAATATCTCTGACTGAAAAGGCGTAAGCTCAGTAAAGGGGGTATCAAGCTCAACGGCCATTAGCTGCCCCGAGCTTTCTACCTGAAAGGGCTTCCCGGCGGTAATGTTCAGATCGGAAACATTATCATGGGAGTCGAGCATTTTTGCCAGCACATAATCAATCTCTTGTTTTCTCATTTGACTGTCCTCTTTGGGCGTAAATATTAGTTGAATGTTATTCCTTACTTACCAAAGGTGATCACACCTATACCTCTGTAAAGTCAACAGGAGGCGCCTTGAGAAATGGCCTGAATTTGACCTTATCGTTTGCCTTGGTATAGGCCTCATCGGGACTGATCCAGCCTTTTTGCAAGAAGGCCATTATGGAATCGTCCAGTGTCTGCATGCCGTATTTTTTCCCTGTCTGAATCATGGAAGGAAGCTGGAATGTCTTCGCTTCCCTGATCAGGTTGCGTACCGCCGGTGTGGCGATCATTATTTCAAGCGCGGCACATCGTCCCGATTTGTCCATACGTTTGAATAAAACCTGGGCTACGACGGCGCGCAACCCGTCTGCCAGTGTTGAGCGGATCTGGGACTGTTCTTCGGAAGGAAACACTTCTATGATTCGGTCTACCGTCTTTGCTGCACTCGTCGTATGTAGTGTCCCAAAGACAAGGTGTCCCGTAGATGCCGCCTCGACGGCCAGGGATATGGTTTCGAGATCTCTCAGCTCACCTACCAGACTAATATCGGGATCTTCACGCAGGGCGCCCCTGAGCGCCGCGGTGAATGTTTTTGTATGAAGACCTACCTCCCTGTGATTTACGATGCAGCTTTTGCTTTCATGCACGAATTCTATCGGATCTTCTATTGTTATTATGTGATCCTTACGGGTACGGTTGGCTTCGTCTATGATGGCTGCAAGGGTTGTGGACTTCCCGCTTCCCGTTGGGCCCGTAACAAGGACAAGGCCTCTGGGGAGTGATGCAAGTTTGGTAATTACCGGAGGAAGTCCCAGTTGCTCCGCTGTGAGGATCTTGCTGGGGATTTCCCTGAAGACCGCAGCCGAGCCATATTTCTGCTGAAAGTAATTTGCGCGGTATCTTGCGAGGCCTGGAACTTCATAGGCAAAATCGACGTCACCCGTTTCTTCGAATATCTTTATCTTGTGTTCCGGCGTAATCTCGTAGAGCATCTTTTTCAGATCTTCGTTTTCCAGCGTGTCATACTTTACACGTTCCATTTCACCCCTGATTCTTATTGCAGGCTGTTGGCCCGAAACCAGGTGCAGGTCGGATGCCCCCTGTTCATTCATCAATTTGAAAAAAGCATCTATCTGTGCCATATTATTACTCCCTCTCTTTGGGGTTTGCGGGAATATTCCCCTTATAAAGGACTGGTTCCCTTTAGTTCCCCACGTTACAGGTGGGGGTGTTTACCATGAAGACCTTATTTGACTGTTAAATATAAAGAAAAATGAGAAATTGTCAAGAAATAAGGTGCCTGCATAAGATTAATGACAAAGTCAAATTCTTTTGCCGGCGTTTTTCTGAGGGGGTTGGGATATATTTTGCCGCGCCAATACGATCAGCGAGATATCGAAAGACTCAATGTGATTCTATGGCCGGGGGCTTCATCGTTCTTTGCGGAGGAAATAGCAATGTTAAAAAATCTATTTTCAGAAGAAGACAGGAAAATATTTAAACAAAAGGGATTAACTGAAGATGAAGTGATTTCTCAGATGAATCTCTTTAAAAAGGACAGGCAAACAATCAAGTTGAACCGACCCTGCAGGGTAGCTGACGGCATAGTGATCATCCCTCATTCTGAGATTGACCCGCTGGTGAGGATTCATGACAGAGCGGCAGAGGAGGGTAAAATGATAAAGTTTGTCCCCGCCTCTGGCGCTGCGAGCCGTATGTTCCGGGACTGGTACAGATATTACGAAACGGAGGATTTTGATAAATCTGAGATTGGCACAGAACTTGTGAAAGATCTCAAAAAGTATGCCTTCTATAGCGATCTTGTGGAGGTCATTTCAAAAGATGGGAGGGATATAGGAGAACTATCCGATAATGGGGAGTACAATGCCATACTTGAATATATACTGACCGACCGGGGATTAAATTATGCCAATCTCCCCAAGGCGCTCATCAGATTTCATGAATATTCCGATCACTGCCGCACTGCGATGGAAGAGCATCTCGTGGAGGCTGCACTATATGTCGGAGATAACCGCGGTATATCCAGGATTCATTTCACCCTTTCAGAGGAACACAGGGAGGATATCGAAAATTATATAGAAGCCATAAGAAAAGATTATGAAGAGAGGTATAAAATTGAACTGGATATCTCTCTCTCCGTGCAGCGCCCTTCCACAGATACCATAGCCGTCGACAGGGAAAACAGACCTTTTAGGGATGCTAATGGCTGGCTTGTTTTCAGACCGGGCGGGCATGGCGCCCTTCTGAAAAATCTTAATACAATAGAGAGTGACATTATTTTTATAAAGAACATCGACAACATTGTCCCCGATAGGATGAAGGAGGAGACGGTTCTCTATAAGAAGATACTGGGAGGCTTTCTGATAAAACTACAGGGAGAAATATTCGGTTATCTTCGTCTTCTGGCAGGGGAAGATGTGGATGAGAACAAACTGGAAAAAATAGTCGGTTTTTCCGAAAAAAAACTCTTTGTGACTTTTCCCCCGGCATTTGACACATTTTCTCTGGAAGAAAAGGGTGACTTCCTCTTTGACAGACTCAACCGGCCTCTCCGCGTCTGTGGTGTCGTAAAGAACGTGGGGGAACCGGGGGGCGGTCCATTCTGGGTGGATGAGGGAGAGGGGATGCAGTCTCTTCAGATCGTGGAATCCGCCCAGATTGATTTGGAATCGGAAGACCAGAAGAAAGTCCTGGAATCGGCAACACACTTCAATCCCGTCGATCTCGTCTGTGGTGTAAGGGACTTTCGGGGAGAAATTTTTGACCTGGAAAGATTTGTAGACGGGGCTACTTACCTCATAGTGCAAAAATCCATGGAGGGCGGGCACCTCAAGGCCCTGGAGCTTCCCGGTCTCTGGAATGGATCGATGTCCAGGTGGAATACAGTCTTTGTAGAAGCTCCCATTGCGACCTTCAATCCCGTGAAGACAATCAATGATCTTCTGAGGAATGAACACATGCCTTAATTATATGGATTCAGTGAACTGAACAGGAAACGCATAAAATTAACAATTTTCCTTACCCCCGGTAAAGGGGATAAGTGCGTTCACGAATTTGCTTTCTGACAGAAAGCAAATTCTAACTTACTAAACAGTCGGAGATTTCACGCAGCTTGCTGCGGGAAACTTCAGCGGATATAATTCTCCAGAGCTTTGATCAGATCATAAGTTTTTGAGCTTCATCCATTCTTTCCGCCCCAACTTCGACGAACCTCACCGTGTCCCCCTTGGAACATTGGGCGGTGGCCTTTTCATTATCGGGGGCATCGCTGTACATGGTGCAGATTGCCGCCGCTTTCCTCAGTTTTTCTTCGTTACAGCCGAAGGGGACAAGAGTCACCGGCCCGGGGAAATCCCTCATTGTGATAACGATATCAGAATCTTCCACAAGGTTTTCTATCGCGTCATTGTCCTTCTCGTTCCTTCCCACGATGATCTTCGTTTCTTCATCTAATCGCAGGTGCCTGCCCGTCTTGAGGAGTTCTATGTCCCTGATCTTAAAATTCACGTGATAGAGAAAGAGGTCTTTGAGTCTTCTGGAAAACATGGGATCGGTGAGAAGACATCCTCCGGCAGGGGTGGAATAATCTGTAATGCCATACTCCCTGGCCATTGCAAGCTGTCGTTTTCTGCTTCTCCCCTCTATATCGAGGAGCCTTTCACGATCGACCTTGCCCTCCCTTTCCGGTATCGTTTCGGGGAGGAGTTTGGCGCTCATGGGTCTGAGGATATGTCCCTCATATCCCGATCGTTTGGACACAATATGGAGTGACTGTTTCGTCTGAGACATGGGACGCTGACCCAGCACTTCGCCGGTAAAGAGGAAATCAGCCCCCAGTTCCGCCATCTTTTCCCCTGCCTTTTTCAGCATCAGGGCATGGCAGTCGATGCAGGGGTTCATGTTCTTGCCGTATCCGTATCTGGGGGCTCTCAACATGGCAAGATGTTCGTCTGTAATATCTATAGTGATCAGCGGGATACCGATAAAATCTGTGGCTTTTTTAGCCTTTTGGGCATTAAAAAAAGGTGTCTCGAAGGTAATTCCCAACACCTTTATTCCCTGTTCCAGTATTATCTTTGCGGCCAGTATGCTGTCAAGCCCGCCCGATAAAAGAGAAATTCCTGTAATATTCAATATTTTACTGTATCAACCTCCCATTTTTCATTGAGTAGTCCATAGATTGCACCGTCTATATCATAATCGATGAAATACAAAAAGCCTCCTCTCGATTTTACCCGTATGGCCGGAAGGATTATTTCTCCTTTTCCGTTGGAAAAGGAGAATCTGAAGTCATCCGTTAAAGAGGGTATGTTCAGGGAACGGGAGATCTTTTCTATAATTTCTCCTTTTTTTATGCCCTCCGATAGAATTATCGCAGCCGTTCCCTTTTCTTCCAGGGTGTCTGAGAATTGTTTGGGTATCTTTTCAAATAAAATTACAATCTGTTTGCCGTCAATTTTCAGAGAGAGATCGGTTTTTATTGATAGATCAAAACCGTCTCTGCCAATGTCGAAAATTTTAACACTGGAATCTCTCACGGAGATATACCCTAAAGCCGATAGCAGTGATTCTGCCAGTTCCAGTTTCGTTTCATAATTTAAGGCTATAGATTTCTTTGTTTGACCGGCTTTGCCGGTTGTAACTATCCCTGTTCCTTTCAGGATTTCAATAATTTCAAGACCCTTTCTTTTCGTGTAATTCTTTACATTCGTATGAAGGAGGGATGACTGATCCTGGACCAGGTTGATGGCAAAGGAATAAGGGGATTCATCGGCGGCTGCCATCTTTGTTACAATCCAGTCGCAGTACACATTAACCTTTGGGTTATCACCAATTGACTTATAATCGCCCGGCTTTTTTAGTGAGTATGATCTGGAAACATTTATTACACCTTCCAGCATGGAAGGCGCCTCGCTGACCTTCTTTCCCCTGACTAAAAAATAGTTATTCCATGTGGATTCAATAATATTTTTCAGGTTTTCAGGCACCCGGTTCGAGAAATCCAGCAGGATTGTGGTTCCTTCATCCAGTTCCACTATGGGCACCGTGGAACAGTTAATGGACATCTGTCCCGCAGGGGGGAGGGGGATGTAAAAGATTCCTTCGGTTATAACCGACCCGGCCATACGACCCACCACGGTTCTAATCGCATCGAGCTCTTTCTCCATGGCGAGAAAGGGTCTTTTCTGGACGACCGATTTTATTACAGGCAATATTTTTTCAACGGGAATTACAGGTTTTTTCTTTTTAATCACCTCTTTGACTGTTGGAGCCCCTTTTGATTTCAGAGGAAGGAGCAATATGTCTCCAGGTGATATAATATTAATATCCTTGATTCGCGGATTGAGGTCCTTTACCTTCTTCAGCGTTTTATATATCTCTTTGTAAGAAAACCCCAGTTCATTATGGATAATAGCGGACAGCGAATCTCCCCTCTTTACCGTGTATTTCAAGAAAGTTCCTTCTTTCTCTGTTGGGAGTGAGGGTGTAAGCACGGTTTTTTTTGCTTTCGATATTCGATCACGGGTGGAATTGGCTTTTTCCCCGGGGAGTAAGATCTTTTGTGCGGGATATATTCTATTGACATCCTTGATTCGCGGATTGAGACTCTTTATTATATCAAGCATTTTATACATTTCTCTGTAAGAGGTGACACCAAACTCACGCCGAATAATTTTCAGTATGTTGTCTCCCACTTTTACAATGTAGATATCGCTTTCCTCTCCGGAGGGGGCTATTTTTTTGAATGTCAGGCTGACGGTCTCTTCTTTGGCTGTTGCAGAGGGGATGATTATTATGGAGAGGAAGAGGATGGCACTGACAACAGGGATCAAACCCAACTTACCAATTCTACACATCATATATTCCTTCAAGAAAGAAATCATACTGTACATTACTATGACACGTTCTGTAAAGTCAACTCTCCTGCCCGAACTGGTCTGGTGAATGTCCTGAGAATGATCATACCTGTGAAAATGCTCGTAATTTGACACTATATGAAACTTGATATAAGTAATGCACTGTGATTTAAAGAGGACTGAAAGGGTAATATCGTGATAATTATACCCTTGCCGATATAATTAAGATAAGAGGGGTGATTCACATGGGTCCAGGCGATTCCGAACTGATAAAAGAAATCCAGAAAAGACTTGAAAAGAAGGTGAGAGAGAATGAGATTTCCGTTGTCCAGTACTGGAAAGAGAGGCTCGATAAACTGGTAGCCATGAAACCGGAGGGCATCGCGCCACTCAAGGTGGAAATGAAAAAACTTTCGGATATGATGGAAAACAGAATTACGACGCTGAAAAAGGGATGAAATGAAAGAGATCGCAAACTTTTTATTCGAAGTGGGAATGTTACAGAAGACTCCGAGAACGGGATTTCAATTTCTAGGCTCCGGTCGCGAATCGGTAGCGGAACATGTTTTAAGAACCATATTCGTAGGATATGTGCTGAGCAAGCTGGAACCGGCTGTGGATAAATCGAAGGTACTCCAAATGTGCCTCTTCCATGACCTTTCCGAGGCAAGAACGGGTGACATGAATTACGTCAACAAGAAATATGTTACGGTGGATGAAGAAAAGGCCGTAAGGGAACTTGCCGAGACCCTCTCCTTTGGAGATGACATTACATCTATCGTATCCGAGTTTAATGAAAAAAAGACGAGGGAATCGCTTATTGCCCAAGACGCGGATCAGTTATCCCTGATTCTGCAACTCAAGGAATGTGGAGATCTAGGAAATAAATACAGCAAGGAATGGATAGATTTTGCTATAAAGAGGCTTTTAACGGATACTGCCAGGAAACTGGCCGGGGTTATAATCGAGACAGATTCATCGGACTGGTGGTTCAAAGACAAGAGCGACTGGTGGGTTAATGGAAACAACAAGTAAGGGGTGTACGATGAGACACTATTTTCACGGGAATACTTTTCTTTTAGTGATAATGGCCATAGTAATTACTCTCTTTCTTGCAAGCTGTGGTCCAAGCCGTTTAGAGCAAAAACAATCTCGCATCCACGTCGATATGGGAATTGCCTATCTTAAATCAAGCCGGTACGCGCCTGCCTTGAGAGAGTTAATAGCGGCAGAAAAACTGACTCCAAAGGACCCTGAAATTCACTATTTTACAGGCGTATCTTACTATGGGAGTGGCATGAAAGAAGACGCGGTCAAAGAATTTAAGAAGGCTGTCGTCTTGAAACCCGACTATTCGGAGGCGCACAATTACCTGGGTGTTATTTATATGGAAAAGGGTCTCTACAATCATGCCCTCGATGAGCTTAATCTGGCCCTTTCCAATGTGCTTTACGAATCCCCTGCCGCATCCCTGAATAACATGGGTTTTATCTATTACAAGAAAGGGGATTATAAGGCTGCTCTGGCTAAATATGGGGAAGCTGTGAAGAGGGAACCGGGGACGATATTACTCCCTCTGATTGAGAAGAATATGGGGGTTACCGCCATTGCTCTGAATGATATCGATAAGGCGATATACCACCTGGAAAGATCTGTTAAAATAGCGCCGTACGTTGTAGAGGCAAGATACTTGCTGGGAATGAGCTATTTGAAAGAGGGAAATAAAAAGAAGGCAATCGAAGAATTGCGTGCCGCTGTAAAGATAAATCCAAAATCACCCTTTGGTATAAAGGCAAAAGACAGGCTCTATGCCATTATAGAAAAGCAATAAAATTATCACGTCCAAACCAAACTGTATGATTATCGGTAGGGACTTGACCTCACCTTAAATGGGTGCCCCCCACACTGCTGTATAGAAGATATAAAGGCGGGTGAGAGATGCGGGACATCGCCGTTGTCGGAAGCAGACCGACGGGAAATTCAAGATCGCAGTATGGCAGTGAAAGAGCTGGCGCAGTGATGTCGCTGTTGACTCGCTATTTTATGGTCGTACTGGTGATTGTGGGGATATTCTATCCCGGAATGATATGGGCCGCTGAAAAGGTTGAAGATTCATCGACTTTCAGCATTCGATTCGAAAACGATCTCTTTACAAATACGGACCGCCATTATACAAACGGCGTCAAACTATCCTGGATATCACCCGATCTTACGAGCTACGCGGAAAGTGAAGATCTCCCCCAGTGGAGCCATCGAATCATCAGGCGCCTGCCCTATATCAATGAACCGGATCAGATTCGAAATGTTGCCTTTTCTATCGGGCAGAATATGTACACGCCGTCGGATATCTCCCGCACTGACTTGATGGAACAGGAGCGTCCCTATGCCGGGTGGACCTATGGCGGCGCAGCATTTCACAGCAAAAGCAGCAATCAACTCGATACGATAGAAATCCAGGTGGGCGTGGTTGGTCCTGAATCTTTTGCCGAGCAGTCACAGAAATTCATACACGATACGCGGGGATTAACTCATCCTGTGGGATGGCACAACCAGCTCAAAAACGAACCGGGACTCGCCCTGATATACGAACGGAAATGGCGTGCCATGGAATATAATCACCAGTCCGGTTTCGGATTCGACATGATCCCCCATGCGGGCGTCATACTGGGAAACGTTTACACCTATGCGAATGCGGGAGCAGAGGCGAGAGTCGGATATAACGTGCCCAAGGATTTCGGGGTTTCGATGATCCGCCCCGCAGGAGAGACAGGCGCTCCCGCGGATTCGCGAGATTCCAGAATCAGAGGGAAGGGCAAATTCAGCATCCACCTCTTCGCATCGGTGAACGGGAAAGCCGTTGCGAGGGATATATTTCTTGATGGAAACACTTTTACCGACAGCCACAGCGTGGACAAGAAACATTTTGTAGCCGACCTTGCGGGGGGGCTGTGCATTGCCATAAAGGGGTTCAGGATTTCATACGCTCAGGTACTCCGCACCGAGGAATACCACGGTCAGAAGAGCGATCACCAGTTCGGGTCCATAGCCTTTTCCTTTACTTATTGAGTCCCTCGTATCAATGTATGTTTTTTCCTTCGCTAATACCAAATTTAGTGAAATTAATAATTTACTCTCCCTGCGTGATTTGGGGACACCGTAATATTTATTGATTGGTAAAAGGTATTGGAAAAATAGTGATCAATCATAATCTTTATTACGAGAGAGATTGAGATGCAAGTTATACAAACTCTTGACTCCTCAAAAAGGCGGCAGGACAGAGAAGGGTTGGTAAAGCTGGTATGATGACCCCGCATTATCAGGGTGCATATTACACCTACTAACAAATGATTTCAATTAAGGGAGATACTGAGGATTACCGTTGGAAATGGAGTATAACGACCTGCATCACCAGCGGCCCACCCAAATTTGCCGCGTCAGCGCCGCCGCACTTCTTGCCGTCTGGTGAATGCTTTGGTTGTGCGCTGTTATATTGCTAATTGACCAAATGATTTAATACCCATGGGAAAATATTTTGTTTTGCTTCTTTGAAACTATCAAGCCATAGGGAATCGAGATTTTCCGCTGCTGAGTCATTTATTATTCCATTAGATTTTGCATCTTTATCTGAATGTTGCTTTTTTCTTGATAATATTGATGGACTCGTAAAAAGCTCCGCTATGCCCCGACGAGTCGGGACATTATAATTGCAAGTAACTTGCATTATTTAAATTCGCGTATTACTTGGCATATATTAAGAAGTATCAATAAGTTATGGCGATTTTGTAAATTCT
>JAUVXT010000290.1 GCA_030603465.1 Deltaproteobacteria bacterium | reverse complement strand
GGGTTGCGGTTCTTTTTCCGACCGTGTGCCCTTTTCGGTGTATTTGATGCCGGCGATGGATTTGATCTCCTTACTGAAATCGGTCTGATCACTCTTGTAGGATTCCACACCCCTGATTTCGCCTCCCGCTTTTATTGCCTCATCCCAGAAGAGATTCATCATTTTTGTGCCGTAATTATCGCGGGGATAGAGGATGGCGAAATTGTTCATCCCAAGGTTCTGGACAGAATACCTGACCAGTGTCCTTACCTGCATTTCGCTTGTTATGAAGTTGCGAAAGATATATTCTCCTATATCCGTTATATCTTCCTTCTGGGTAAGGGTGATGATGGGGACGCCCATATTCTCGGCTTCTTTTGCCGCCTCCAGCGCCGTAGCGCTTCCTAGGGGGCCTATTATTCCGATCACCCTCTCTTCGTTGACAAGTCTTGTCACCGCCTCGCGGGCGGCCGTTGGATTACTCTTTGAGTCTTCAATGATGAGTTTTATGGGGCTTTCACCTTCGGGATCAAAGATGCCGGTAGCGAATATGATGGCATCCAACGCCCTGTTCCCAAAGGTCGCATATTTCCCCGTCAGGGGAAGAATACACCCTATGGCATAGCGATCCACCAATCCGATTTCGATGAGCCGTCGATGGAGTTCTTCTCCCTCTCTATAGTATTCATGCCCCTCGTATCTATCTATGAATGTGTCTAATGCGGCCTTCGCCTTATCTGTTTTATCCTCTTCAAAATATGCCCGGCCCAGTTTATACAAGATGTACCCGGCGGGGTATTCTTTCCTGTACCTCCCCTTTGCATCTTCCAACTCCTCGATGGAGAGACGCTCCGCGATAATTTCCTCAACTGCGCCCTTTATATGGGCTTCCGGACTTTCCCCCGGCTTTCTTTTCAGGGCTTTCATGTACCGGACGAGGGCATCATAATAATCCCCCGTGCCTTTTCTGTTATCTCCCTCCAGTATCTCGATTTCCATCTTGCGCCGGGCGGTGAGCTTTCCCTCCCTGCTTTCCTTTAAGAATCTTTCCGAAATATCATACTTTTCCAACCTGGAATAGGAGAGGGCAAGGTTGTATAGGGCGTTATAATATATGGGATCCTTTTCAAATCTCTTGGGGATCAGTTTCATTTCCTTGATGGCGTTATCATATTGTTTCCGGGCTGCAAATATTTCACCCCTCCTCAGACGAGACAAGAAGGCCTCTTCCCCCCAGGAAATCTTTTTTAAGACATCCTCGTAGAGGGTCATCGCATCGTCGAATCTGCCCTGCTTGAAGGCCTCTTCTGCGATTTGTAATTGCAAACGGGCCGCCTCGAGTCTTTTTTCGAGGTCTGTCTTTACCTCTTCTTTCGGCGCGGCCGGCTTCGGCGTAACGGGGGGTATCTCTTCTATCTTTACCGGTACAGGCGCGCATCCTGCGGCAAGAAATATTACGATAAGGCTGCATACACACAAAAATTTTCCCAATCTCATAACGTTCACTATCTCATTCATATAAATTGTTGATATATTTTAGTATCTCCATAGCGAGTTCGGGAGAGTCTACAAGCAGGGATAATTCGTGGTTGTACTTTAGTGCCGAGGAGGTGAGATTATGACTCCCCAGAAAGGTGTATCTTCTGTCAATTACAACTACCTTTGTATGTGTCGTAGTGCGGGGCGTGTCAAAAGAGACATCTATGCCCCCCTCCCTCAGCCTCAGCGCCGTTTCCCTGTTATTCTTATCGACTTGTGAGGTTACACCCTTCCCTCTTTCCAGCAAAACCCTTATCCTGACACCCCTCTTCGCCGCTTTGATCAGATAATTGAGGAGTATGTCGGGATAGTTGCTTTTGTAACCATTTGTCTTGAACAGGAAGAATGCCATTACGATTTCGCTCTTTGCCCCTTTGATCGTCCCCAGAAGCGTTTCGAAATATTCCCTGTCTTTAAGCAGCTCTATGTGATGCCCACCAGTGACTTCTTCGGCCCTGGCCGCCGCCGGTGTCAAGGAGACAACAACCGGCAGAAAGAGGGGTATCACCAGCAGGATAGCCACTGTTTTGCTTATTTTACGGGTCATCTTTTCCAAGTTCTTTCGTAATAAAAATGTTTATGCGACATTTTATCAACTTAAATGCGAAAGAGGGAAAATCTTTTTCCCTGGATACTCTGCCATACAAACTTTACACAAAAATGCGACGAAATCAAAACAAAAAAAGGGGACGGGTCAAAAAATACCCTGTCCCCTCTCTTCGCGTTCGTTATTCCTTTATTCCTTGTTTACCTCTTCGAAATCGGCATCCACCACATCATCATCGTCCTTTGCCGACCCGGCCTGCCCGGCTTCCGTTTCGGCTCCTGCGGGTTCTTCCTTTGCCGAGGCCTTGGCGTACATCGCCTCTGCGAGTTTGTGTGAGGCCTGAGTCAACTCCTCCTGGGCGGCCTTGATGGCATCTATGTCGTCCGATTCCATGGCCTTTTTGACCTTTTCCATGGCATCCTCGATCCGGGATTTTTCTTCCGCATCCACCTGATCTCCCATGTCCTTCAGGCTCTTCTCAACGCTGTATACCAGGGTGTCGGCCTGATTCCTCGCTTCGATGAGGTCCTTCTTTTTTATATCTTCCTCTGCATGGGCCTCCGCTTCCTTTACGAGTTTATCTATCTCTTCCTCTGAAAGCCCGCTT
>JAUVXT010000019.1 GCA_030603465.1 Deltaproteobacteria bacterium | reverse complement strand
TCGGCATATCAAGGAGGGGCTTCGGTATCCCATCTTTCATCTCGAAACCAAAGATTCCGGCCAGTCTTTTCATCTGGATATTATAGCTTTTATGATATGCTACGTTCATAACATCCAGGGCCTTTTCCATGCCCATTTGATGTTCCACCTCCCTGAACCAGAGGGTATGATGGACAATTATACGATGAAACATATCAAGTACCAGACGCGCCATATCTTGACGGTTCAGGTCTTCAGGGCTTTCAATATAATCGTCAATCATAAGATCCTTTAGAATCCTCAACAGATCAGTCCTTATCGACTGGTATAATGATAGGGACTGTTTATATGGGGGTTAATATCAAAAATTATTAATAGTGAAAACTTCTCAAACCATTTTATATGTTCCTTGGCATATCATCTGTCGCCCGGCAGATTGACCTTCATTGCGCGAAGCAATTGATGCCTTGACACCTATAAGACAAAAATATAGTTTTTACAAAAAAATGTCAATTCGAAGTTTTATAAAATAGCCTTATGACAATAAAAAACAGCTAAGGAGTATTCAATGAAAAGTTACCGGAAAGAGTTATGGTTTGATGTGCCCACCCGCCGAGCTTTTATAAATATCACAGGAGAGGTGGAAGAGTGTTTAAAAGAAAGCGGAATTATCGAGGGTTTGATGTTGGTCAATGCAATGCACATAACGGCCTCCGTATTCATCAACGACGATGAATCGAGATTACATCAGGATTATGAGAGATGGCTCGAAAAACTAGCCCCACATGAACCTTTATCGCAGTATCTTCACAATCGGACCGGTGAGGATAACGGCGATGCCCACCTGAAGCGTCAGGTTATGGGGAGAGAAGTAGTTGTTGCCGTTACGAAAGGCCAATTCGATTTTGGTCCTTGGGAACAGATCTTTTACGGTGAATTCGACGGCAGAAGAAAAAAAAGGATTCTGGTGAAAATTATCGGTGAGTAAAGGCCACGTCTGTTAAGTCTTTACTCACCGATTCATAGTTCAACGGCTGCTCTCAGGACAGCGAAAAAGGACTAAATACGATCAGGGTTTTTACATCTGCGCAGGCGTTACGATGGAGCCGAATTTGTCTTTCAGCGCCGTCAGACCTTGCCGTTGCTCTTTCAGAACATCGAACAACTGTTGGGGAACATTGGATTCCTTCCCATATGCCTCGATCTGCATCTCTATCCTGGAAAGGATGTTGTCGAGGTAAAGCGAGAACTGCTTTACATACAACTCTTCAGGATAGTCTTTATCGATGATGGAACGGAAAAGCCCCTTCAGATCCTCATACTTGGGAAGACCTCCGATAGGGGTCTTGATGACGTCCACCTCTTTGTAGGCACGTCTTTCCAGCCACGACAGCCAGACCTTGACATCCCGTTTCTCACCGAGGAGTTTCTTCGATTCACCGCCTCTGGCCTCATGGGTCAGAAAATAGTTCAACCCCGCCATGACCGGTTTCTTGTCGGAAGCAAGATTCCCGTTTCCAAAGAATTTGAACTGTGCATCCATGTAATCCGCCAGTGGACCGGGGATAAAGGGCCCATTCGCCCAGGGTGCACGCTTGACACCAGTGGCGCCCACCTCTGTTGCCGTTGCCGCCGACACAATGGAGGCGCCGATGACGACCCCTTCATTGGGATTGTTTGATACCCAGACGGGGGGCATGGTGTCGCTATCCCTGCCGCTATAAGTAATGACCTTTGTCTCGACTCCCTCGGGATCTTCTGCCTTTTCGGAATAATTTGCCAGCGCGTCGTAGGCCAGGGTGCATCGTGCGTTGGGATGGGATATGGGAACCGCTTTTCCCTTTTCATCGGTCATGCCCTTTTTCCACTCGCCCTGGAAATTTTTACCCTTGAGAGGAATTTCCTCTCCACTTCCCGTCCAGCGTGGTATACCATCTTCGTCGATGAGGACATTGGACCATATGACCTCTGTTCCCGGATTCCTGAGCAGTTTCATGAGATGGGGGTCGCCTTCCCAGTTAACGTCTTCGACGATGCCGAAGATCCCCGCTTCGGGATTGATGGAACGGACGCTGCCGTCTTCACCTATCCACATCTGGACAAGGTCGTCGCCCACAAAATGATCTCCCGCCATAGCGGTGGTGGTCTTGCCGCATCCGCTGGGGGCGGCTCCCGCAAACCAGGTTATACGACCTTCCGGTCCCTCCATGCCGGTTATGAACATATGTTCCGACAGCTCGGTTCCTCTCTTTTCATAGACTGCCCTGTCCACGGCAAAGCGATGATTTCCCTTCTTCAGAAGGAGTGTGTTTCCTGCGTATGTACAATTAAAGCTGTAGGTGGTCTGGTAGCTCCTGTCCATGAATACACGTGCGTTGGGTAGATCCTCGGGCCTGTTTAACCCCTCGCTGTGTATGTTGGTGTAGAAGTAACCCAGACTGTCCACTTCTCTGTCGAAATCGGAAAACATGTTTCTGTACAGTATGTCGGCGCTATGAGACACATAGGAGGAACTGGTGATCTCGAGGGCCGGGTTAGACGCGGGAGATCCCACGGGACCGCGCATATAGAATCCCACGATCATGGTTTTCCCGTGCATAATGCCCTGTAATTTGCCCTTAATATCTTCCAGGGCTTCCTTTCGTCCCATCTTCTTTGCAAGTGAGCTGACATTTTCGCCATCATTTACTATATAAAAGGTGCGATCCGTTATCCGTCCCTGCTCGTCCTTGAGATCGTAATGGATCGTGTGTTTTTCCATGGGGAGTGGTGTCTCTTCACCGTTCTTTATGCTCAATTCCCGTACGTACTGTTTATCTGATTCGGAACCTGTGTTAATAAAAACAGAGTCGGGTTCACACATGGCTATGGAGTTTGCGATTTTCAATATGACGTCTTTATTCTTTATCCTTTCGATTTTCGATAGATTCTCTTTGTCCAGATTCTTCTCAAGCAGGTGCACGGCATCCTCATAGGTGGTTATGCCGCCTGTTTCACTGACAATATCGATACCCTTGTTTCGTTCCAGCATACTACTCATTCTCCTTTATATGAAATTTCCTTGCCAAACGTTTTTATCCAACTTTGTGAATGGGTCGAAACCCTGACCCGTTCCCGGATTGCTGAAATCAGGTGTGCATCGGAAGTCTTAAAGCAGGTCATACCGTAATCGAAAGGTAAAGCCCTCTGTCCAAAAGATCTCTTTTCCCACAACTAACGGTTTTATCCCGAGAACCATCGGAAGAGAGAAAGGAATGCTTTCCTGACTTTTATGAAATCACAAACAGTTGTCCATTTCCATTGGTACGTTGCTGGAATCTATGCTGCTTCATATGCAGTACACGACACCAGTAGTTGTACTGAATGACTTCGGCCCACTTGTTGTATGGATTTTCTCATTGCCGGGACGGAAAAGATCAAACATACTAATCTAGAGACTTAGTATGCTTTTTATATAAACAATGAACAACGAAATGTCAATGTAAAAAGTGCATAAATGACACTATAGAATGTGTGCCGATGCACCCTCCCTCAGTCTTACAGCCGTGTGTGCAGCCTGCCGCTGGAACCATTCTAATTACTGATATTTTATGTTAAATATTATTGCGACTTCGAAGTGCTTTATGACGATACTGTTTCTTTGCAATGAAAAAAACATATTTTTCAGTTTTTCCAACACATCAAGTTTGATAAGATGTGTTAAAGGAGGAGTCAGATGAATAAATACTTACCCCTTTCCAAAAATCATCAGGGATGGATCAGAAGGCTGCATCAGAAAAAATACCGTAACGAAGAAAAGATGTTTATTGCCGAGGGTATCCATTCGCTCAAAGAAGCTACGGCCACGAGCAGTTATCCCATCAAAGAGATTGTCATCATCAGCGGCATTTCAGAATCCCTTCGAAACATTTTGCCTGACGACATCCCAATCTATGGATGCTCTGAAAGAGAAATGAAAGCCATATCGACCGAAGAGACCCCCCAGGGAGTGCTGACCATTTGCCGTCAGAGAGAAGTTACCTTTGAAGATATATCTGCGCATTCTTCAGATTTATTGCTCTACCTGGACAGAATTGCGGACCCCGGCAATCTGGGCACGATTATAAGGACGGCCGCATGGTTTAATGTTGATAAAATTCTCCTCAGTCCGCTCTGCGTGGATCCCTTCAACACCAAGGTTATCAGAGCGTCTGCAGGAGGTATATTCAGAACGGAAATGTTTCAATCCATCGAACCTGAGCTTCTCTCTCGATTTGCAAAAAAAAACAATTACAAGCTGATCGCCGCGGTCCCGGAAGGGGGGACACCTGTCCATCAATGGAAGAGGAGCAAAAAAGATATTATACTTCTGGGGCAGGAAGCAAGCGGTCTATCAAGAGATATAATAAAATATGCTGATGAGAGCGTTTCAATACCGGGGAAGGGGAGAGTCGAATCGTTAAACCTGGCCGTTGCCGCGGCAATAATACTCTATGAAATATCAAAAGGGTATCTGCCCACCCGCGATTACTATTCGTAAAGAGGGTCACAAGGCCACTTTGCGGCATCATAATGGAAGGTAGCTTGTTGAAACAGTTAAATCACCCTCATAGGCGGGGTGGCTAATTCAGCCGGTGTCGGCGGACAAGGAATCAATAAGGTACGTTCAATGTGCAGGCGCTCTCCGTGGAAAAGGGCGTAAATAATTGTCTTGACAAGGCAACTCGCCAGATAGTAATTTAGCGCACTAAATTCTGTTGATAGGGGGGAGAAAAAGATGAGGGCTTATCGTGTAATTGTCGCTTTTGTGGTTATGGTCGGTTTTATCGTGGTTCCTATAACTGTAGGTTCTGTGTCGGCGGCTGAAAAAGAGATTACTGTTGCCACCGATGCCACCTGGCCGCCGATGGAAATGGTGGATAAAAATAAGAAGATAGTTGGTTTCGATATCGATTTTTTAACAGCCGTGGCGAAAGAAGCCGGATTCAAGGTGAAATTTCAGAACACGGCCTGGGATGGAATCTTTGCCGGAATAGCCGCCGGGAAGTATGACGCGATTATCTCGTCCGTAACCATTACGGATGAGCGGAAGAAAAAGATGGATTTCTCCCTGCCCTATATTAATGCGGGTCAGGTGCTTATAGTGCCCAGGAATTTAAAGGCCGTCGTTTTGGCTGACCTGAAAGGGAAGAATGTAGGCGCCCAGATCGGGACGACCGGTTCTTTTGAAGTCAAAAAAACAGAGGGCGTCACATTGAAGACGTACGACGAAATAGGCCTCGCCTTTGAAGACATGGCAGCCGGCCGTATTAATGGCGTTGTCTGCGACACCCCTGTTGCCGCGGATTATGCGCTGCAGAAGAAGGAATACAAAGAGAAATTCAAGATTGTCGGCAAACCATTCACGACAGAATATTACGGAGTTGTGGTCAAGAAGGGGAACACGGAATTACTCGATCTGATTAACAAGGGGATTCGTGCTGTTCAGGCCAAAGGCATTGACAAACAGTTAGAGGCGAAGTGGCTGAAATAACCGGCAAGAAAGAAACGAAAAAACCCGTAATAGAGATAGGCGACGGACCGGCAATTCCCAGGAAAACAGATGTGGGGTTGTTTACTGCATGGAGGTTCTCTTTTATTGGCGCCATCGCCATCATTGCCTACCTTGCTATATCAAAACCGGATCCCTATCTGGCAATCTTGAAGTTTGTGCCGGATGGGATCCTGGTGACATTTCAGGTTACCATAGAGGCCATTATCCTCGCTCTGGTAATAGGTCTCTTTACCGGTCTCGGGAGAATATCTAAAAACAGAATCATCAATGGAATTGCCTCTATCTATGTGGAGGTCATACGAGGTATCCCCCTTCTTGTTCAATTGTTCTATATCTATTTTGCCCTGGGACGTGTCATAAATCTCCCCGCAATGGTAAGCGCAGTCATCGCCATGGCGGTGTGTTACGGCGCCTACATGGGTGAGATATTCCGGGCAGGCATCGAATCAATCGACAAGGGACAGATGGAGGCGGCACGTTCGCTCGGGATGACATCATCACAGGCCATGATGCATGTCATATTGCCGCAGGCCTTCAAGACCATCCTCCCCCCCATCGGAAACGAATTCGTGGCGCTTCTGAAGGATTCATCCCTCGTTTCCATTCTTGCCGTATCGGATCTCTTGAGGAGGGGGCGCGAATTTGCATCGGAATCATTCACATATTTCGAGACCTATACTATGGTGGCACTTATTTATCTCATCATAACACTATTTTTGTCGAAGCTGGTCAGTATTATGGAGGAACGAATAAGTGTCGACTGATAACAAAAATACCATGGTTAAGCTCAGAAATGTCTACAAGTACTTCGGTCAATTAAAGGCCCTGGATAATGTATCCCTGGATATTTATGACGGTGAGAAGATCGTTATTATTGGCCCCAGCGGTTCAGGGAAGAGCACGCTTCTCCGTTCCATAAACAAGCTGGAAACAATAGACGCGGGGCAGATAATCGTGGATGGTTTCGATATTTGTGATCAGGAGACCAATATTAACAAGGTGCGTGAAGAAATCGGCATGGTATTCCAGTCTTTCAATGTATTTCCACACAAGACAGTTCTGGAAAATATAAGTCTGGCCCAGACCGTCGTCAGGAAGCGCTCTAAAAAAGAGGCATCCCAGATATCTACCGAACTTCTCAAAAAGGTTGATATTCTTGAAAAGTCAAACGAATATCCGGGAAAGCTTTCCGGAGGCCAGCAACAGCGTGTCGCCATTGCCCGGGCACTTGCCATGAAGCCGAAACTGATGCTTTTTGACGAACCCACATCGGCCCTGGACCCTGAAATGATAGGAGAAGTCTTAGAAGTCATGATAACTCTGGCAAAGGAGGGTATGACCATGATCGTTGTTACCCACGAGATGGGATTCGCTCGCGAGGTAGCCGACCGGATCATATTCATGGACTTTGGTGCAATCGTGGAGGAGGGCACTCCCGAGCACTTCTTCAAAAATCCCACCCGGGAACGCACAAAGATATTCCTCAATCAGATACTGTAAAAGTCCCCCAGCTTTCACTTTCAAACTCCGAGAAACAGCAAAAATCCATTTTGTCTTTGTGGTATAGTGTGGATCACGCGATAAGAGATAAAACAAAATGGGCTGCGATAATCCCGCAACCCCTTGTTTATATTCATGGTAGTCCCACGGGGAATCGAACCCCGGTTTCCGGCGTGAGAGGCCAGCGTCCTAACCGCTAGACGATGGGACCGTGGAGGAGGGATCGGAAGTCGAAACTGGATAAGAGGTTCCATAAAACTGAGTTCTACCGCTCGACGATCCCTAAACCTGATTTTGAAGGGTACGATTAGACAATTAATCGGGAAATGTCAAGATTTAATTTATTTTCGGAGAACTCCTGACAAGACCTCTCCCGGCATTCTTTGCCGCGTATAATAATCTGTCCGCCTCTCTGGCAAAATCCTCCATTCCTTTGCTGTAACTTGTCACACCACAACTTATCGTAACCTTGTCAGAGGGAAGTTTTTCCATGCCATCAAAGGCATAACCGGAAACGACTTCGGACAGCGTATTTGCCACAGATTCGGCGCCTTTGATCGTACACTCCGGAAGGATGACAGCAAACTCATCGCCACCGTAACGAAAGGGTATGTCCGTTTTGCGGATATTGTCTCGAAAGAGTTGGCTTATTTTCGTTAGTAAAACATCGCCTGCCTGGTGGCCGAGTATATCGTTATATTGCTTGAATCCATCAATATCGATCATGATAAGTGCCAGATCGTGGCCGTATCGCTCAGAGCGGCCAATCTCCTCATCCAATCGTAAGTCGAAGTGGCGGCGATTATAGAGGCCGGTAAGATCGTCGGTAACGGAAAGTTCCGAGAGTTTAATGTTGGAAGTAATCAATTTTTTCGAATATCCATTGAGTTGATTCATCTTCTCCTGGAGTTCAGCATGCAATCCTTCAACTATGTTGCGAATGGTTGTTATCTCATTTATTTCTTCTTCTGAATCTTTCACGCCTTCAAGGATACCAACCGACTTTGATTTGATCTCCTCCGTCAGATTTTCCAGTGATCCCATCCATTGAGACAACAGGAAAAAACTGAGAGACGAGAAAAGGAACATGATCAATAGCCCGTAGCTAAGGACCGGTCTTAATTTATCTATCTGATCGGGAGTCAGATTTGGTAATACATAATTGATGCCGATAAAAATCATAATCAATATGGGAAGAAGAGAAGATAGCGCAAAAAATATAAAGATAAATTTTCTGAATTTCTCCCGAGCCAGGGAGCCGAAAATTTGCATGATAGCCTCCTTTCAACTAATGTTTAACACATTGACATTAACGATCGATCCCATAACAATGTGCCGCTAATATTGTTATGGAGCGACAGTCATGACACGATTGCTTCTCTTATCTTGTGCCTTCCCCTCAACTCACAGATAATGAGTATGTCGTTCTGACTCTATGGTCAAGCTGAAGATTGCTTGATGCCGTGTGTCCGGAGCGTCTTGAACTGAACAGCGAGCGCATTCACCGCTGCTTGCGGCGGGGTGAACGAGTGAATAAAAAATAAAAAATTTCCTTACCAGTCGGAGCTCCTCCGCAACCTGTTGTGGGGGAGATTCAATCATCCCCAAAATGGTCATCAAGCGAGAAAAACTGACTTTTTGCGAGTACATCAAATCTTTGCAATATAATCAATTGCCCTTTTTATCCTTTTAATTACCCTTTTTTTGCCGAGCGTTATCATGACTTCATCGATTCCCGGACTTACTATTCTGCCGGTAAGGGCGACCCTCAGGGGTTGTGCGATAAATTTGAGTTTTGTCTCCATTTCATCGGCTATGTTTCTCAGGAAGGATTCAATTCCCTTCCTTGAGTAATCTTCAAGTGATGGCAATCCTTCTGCAACGGCCTTGAGATGCCCCGCATATTCCGTTTTGAGAAACTTTACCGCCGCATTTTCATTATATTCTATTTCGTCCTGAAAGTAAAATGCCCCCGATTCAGACATTTCAAGCAGCGTTTTCGATCTGTCCTTGAGATCGCCTGCCACCCGCTTCAGATATTCCATATCCTCCACATCAAGCTGCATCTTTTCTAAAAATGGACGTATCTCCCCGGCCAGTCTTTCCTGATCGCTTTTCTGTATGTAGTGCTGGTTTAACCAGAGTAACTTTTCGGGATTAAATATTGCCGCCGATTTTCCGACTGCATCGAGATCGAAGAGACCTATCATTTCATCCCTCGAAAAAATCTCCTGATCTCCGTGAGACCAGCCAAGCCTGACAAGATAATTGACCAGCGCCTCCGGAAGATAACCCATATCCTTATAGGCCATGACGGAGGTTGCGCCATGACGCTTGCTCAGCCTTGCCTTGTCACTTCCAAGGATCATGGAAAAATGGCCGAATTCAGGAACCTCATATCCCAGCGCCTCATAGAGGAGGATCTGTTTAGGAGTATTGTTGAGATGATCGTCTCCTCTAAGGACATGGGTAATTTTCATCTCGGCATCATCAACGACAACCGCAAAATTATATGTGGGATATCCGTCACTCTTTTCGATAACAAGGTCATCCAGTTCACTGTTATCAAAATTCACAGGGCCCTTGACAAGATCATTGACTGTGGTAACGCCTATTTGCGGGCACTTAAACCTGACTACCGAGCCTGGCGTTTGCGGAAGAGTCTTGTCACGACATGTCCCATCATACCGGGGCTTTCTCCCTTCCTTCGAGGCCCTTTTTCTCATTTCTTCCAGTTCATCAGGGGTGCATACGCATCGGTATGCCTTCCCCTCGTCGATGAGCCTCTTAACCATTTCTGTGTGGATTTCGACCCTTTCGGCCTGAAAAAAAGGACCCTCATCACAATCAAGACCAAGCCACTCCATTGCGTCAAGAATGGCCCGGGTAGATTCCTCCGTTGATCGAAGCTGGTCGGTATCTTCTACCCTCAAAATGAATTGGCCCCCGTGGTGTCTCGCGAAAAGCCAGTTAAAGAGTGCCGTTCTTGCTCCCCCTATATGTAAAAATCCCGTTGGAGATGGTGCGAATCTCGTTCTAATAGTCACTTTCTATTTACCCTTCTCTATAAGTTGTACTTATTTATATGGATGCCAGTCTCCTTTGTCAAGATAGATTTTATGTTTTCCTGTGGACCTTCCCGCGCCACTATTATGAACTTGGTCGCGTCTAATCCTTCCCTTTTGGGGTCAATTCTTCAGAAAAGACAAAATTTACTTGACATGAGAGCGATTTTATAATTATCTGCCTCTTTCATATAATACTCTAAAACGGAACAAGTTTTGCAAGTAAGACTTTCAAATATCCCGGAGGATGGACGAGATGTCCGGTTTTCCAAAGGTGGCGATTGGTTTTTTCATCTTTTACGCCAGGAAGACGGGGATGATTTCTCTCTCGACAGGATTGATGTTCAATGTCTGTTAAAAAAAGTCCGTGGAAACGTAACAGTCCAGGGTGAAATTGTTACGGAAATTGACCTGGAGTGCTGCAGATGCCTTGGAATGTTTAGACTTCCCGTAAGAACGGAATTTGACTACACCTTTTTCCCTGATCCGGGGGACTCTGAGGAAGACCTGGAGTTAAGCGACGAAGAACTCGGCATGAATTACCACAGGGACGACATAATCGATATAGACCATATTGTTGTTGAACAGATTATACTTCAGATCCCGATGAAACCGCTCTGCAAGGACTCCTGCAAGGGACTTTGTGAAATTTGCGGAATTAATCTAAACGTAGTAGTATGCAATCATCAGACGGAGACGATCAGTAGTCCCTTCGCCAATTTGAAAGACTTCAAAATCAAGAAAGGAAAATAAAAATAACATGCCGAATCCAGTCAAGAGACATTCAAAAGCGAGAAGAAACAGGAGAAGGGCCAATGATGCCCTCACACCCCCCACAACTTCTGTATGCCCGCAGTGTAATGAACCGAAATTACCCCATCGGGCATGCCCTCATTGCGGCACATATAAGGGGCGGGAAGTTATGCCTGTTGAAAAGATATCCTGATTACCGTAAAACTGTTAAAGAATTGGGTAAAATTTGACAATAACCTTCCCTCTATTTACTTCAGGAACGAGCTATGAAACAAATTAATGGCAAAATAGCCCTGGTAACGGGAAGTTCAAGGGGAATCGGCAGGGCAATTGCGATTAAACTTGCCGGAGAGGGAGCCTTTACATATATAAATTATTGTAAAAGTGGGGATGCGGCAAGGCAAACCTTACAACTCATAACCGAGAAGGGGGGCAAGGGAAAGCTGTCGAGATTTGATGTCGCCCATTTTGAAGAGGCAAGAAAGGCTATAAAGGCCATAGCTGACGAGAAGGGAAGAATTGATATCCTGGTAAATAATGCGGGTATGACCATTGATGGCTTATTCGCAAGGGTAAAAGAAGAACACTGGGACACAATCATTGGCACGAATTTAAAGGGAACTTTCAATTGCTGCCGGGCCGCAACCAGACAGATGATGAAACAGAGATGGGGGCGCATCGTTAATATGACCTCCGTCGTTGCTGAGTCTGGAAATGCAGGACAGGTGTGTTACTCGGCATCCAAGGCGGGAATCGTCGGCCTCACAAAATCACTTGCCAGGGAACTCGCCTCAAGAAATATTACCGTCAACGCGGTTGCCCCGGGCTTTATCGAAACAGATATGACCCTGTCGGTGACGGAAGAGATGAGAGATAAAATTATAGAAGAGATACCGCTTGGAAGAGTCGGCACACCGGAAGATGTGGCCGGAGTTGTCGCATTTCTGGTTTCCGGTGCGGCAGATTATATAACGGGACAGATAATCCGTGTTAATGGTGGAATCTATATGTAAATGAGAACATGAGAAAATACGAGGAGGAGTCTGAATGACCACTGATATCGAAAAAAAGATTAAGGAAATTATTATTGAACAGTTAAACGTTACCGAAGAGGAGTGCGTTCCCGAAGCGGCTTTTATAGATGATCTCGGAGCCGATTCTCTCGACATAGTGGAATTGATCATGGCTATGGAAGACAAGTTTGATCTGGAAATATCGGACGATGATCTTGCAAATATTCGCAAGGTAAAAGACGTCATCGAATATATAAAAGTGAGGTCATAAAGGCTCATATGAGAAAAAGAGTTGTCATAACGGGACTCGGCACAGTTAATCCCCTAGGCAATAGCCTGGAAGAAAGCTGGGATGGGATCCGTGCGGGGAGGTCGGGAATCGGAAAAATAACGAGATTTGACGCCTCCGAATTTAAGACGAAGATAGCGGGTGAGTTAAAGGGTTTTGATCCGCTTAGCTTTGTCGAGCCAAAAGAATGTCGGAGACTGGATGACTTCATTATCTATGCCCTGGCATCCGGAGAAATGGCACTGCATGACTCGGGACTTGTTATAGACAATAAAAACGCTGAACGTGTGGGTATTATCCTCGGCTCCGGCATAGGGGGGATTTCGACCATAGAAAAGGGAAATCAGGTCCTCCTGAATTCCGGTCCGAAAAGGATTTCCCCCTTCACAGTTCCGGCGGCGCTGCCAAATCTCGCGCCAGGCAATCTGGCCATAAGAGTTGGCGCCAAAGGCCCCATAAGTTGCGTGGTAACGGCATGCGCGGCGGGCAATAATGCTATCAGTGACGCCTTCAGAACAATATCTCATGGTTATGCCGATGTGATGATCACGGGAGGTGTGGAAGCGGCGGTTACTCCTCTGGGCATTTCAGCCTTTAACGCCATGCGGGCCATTTCGACGCGCAATGATACACCCGAAGAGGCGAGCAGACCCTTCGACGAAGGCAGGGACGGGTTCGTATTAGGGGAGGGGTGCGGCATACTGATCCTGGAGGAATTAACGAAAGCCCTCGACAGGGGCGCCAGGATATATGCTGAAATTGCAGGAGCGGGTTCAACATGTGACGCCTATCATATTGCGGCGCCGCCTCCGGGACACCCCGGTGCGGCGAAATGCATGGAGCTTGCCCTCGAAGATGCGGGGATGAAATCCGCGGATATTGATTATATTAACGCACATGGTACTTCGACCCCGCTGAATGACCTCTATGAAACGGAGGCAATAAAGACGGTCTTTGGAGAACACAGCAAATCGATGGCAGTAAGTTCAACCAAATCGATGACCGGTCATCTTCTTGGCGCAGCGGGAGGCATAGAGGCGATCTTCTCAGTAATGGCAATAGCGGAAGGAATTATCCCTCCGACGATCAACCTCGATAATCCCGGTGACGGTTGCGACCTTGATTATGTGCCACACAGTGCAAGAAAGGGAGAAATCAGGGCGGTTCTGTCGAATGCCTTCGGCTTTGGCGGTGTCAATGCATCTGTGATATTTAAAAAATTTGAAGAGTAGGGAACTGTTACGACTGTGAAAATTGCAATAGGCTCCGATCATGCCGGCTTTTCACTCAAGGAATATATAAAGAAATTCCTCGGGGAAATGAACATTGAGACAGATGACGCAGGCGCGGGAAATGAAGAGTCGGTTGACTATCCCGATTACGGAATCGAGGTGGGCCGAAAGGTCTCATCCGGAATCGCAGAGAGGGGAATACTTATCTGTGGTTCCGGTATAGGAATGTCGATAGTAGCCAACAAGCTTCCGGGAATACGGGCCGCGTTGTGCCTTGACGCGGACACTGCCCGAATGAGCAGAAGGCACAACGATTCCAATGTCCTTGTCCTTGCGGGCAGGAAAACCGATGCCCGGGAAGCCGAATCAATTTTAAGAACATGGCTCGATACCCCATTTGACGGAGGACGTCATCAACGGCGGTTAGACAAGATAAGAGCTATAGAAGGGACTCCGGAGGGGAGGTAATAATGTCTGTTTTATGGAAAGAAGATCCGGAAATTGCCGGCGCGATATTACAGGAAACCAAACGTCAGGCGGGGAAGCTGGAGCTTATTGCCTCGGAAAATTTTGTAAGTGAAGCAGTCCTTGAAGCCCAGGGTTGCATAATGACAAATAAATACGCAGAGGGATATCCGGGAAAGAGATACTACGGCGGATGCGAATTTGTCGATATTGCGGAAACCCTGGCCATAGAGCGGGCAAAAAAACTTTTTGGCGCCGATCACGTGAATGTGCAGCCCCACTCGGGAAGCCAGGCCAATATGGCCGTATATTTTGCGGCGCTGCAGCCCGGAGAGACCGTACTGGGAATGAATCTTGCCCACGGGGGACACCTCACTCACGGCAGTCCGGTCAACTTTTCGGGGCGTCTCTATAATGTGGTCTCTTACGGCGTCGATAAAGAGACGGAGACCATCGATTTTAATGAAGTCGAAGACCAGGCGAAGAAGCACAAACCAAAAATGATAGTTGTGGGCGCCAGCGCATACCCCAGAATCATAGATTTTACAGCCTTCAGGGAGATAGCGGATAAAGTGGGGGCCGTTATTATGGCGGATATCGCGCATGTTGCCGGTCTTGTGGCGACCGGTCTGCACCCTTCACCGGTTCCCATGTGCGAGTTTGTCACCACAACGACCCACAAAACATTGCGCGGTCCCAGAGGTGGCCTGATCATGTGCAAGGAGGACTATGCAAAGGTCCTGAACAGCCGCATCTTCCCCGGCAGCCAGGGCGGCCCCCTGATGCACATAATTGCCGCCAAGGCGGTGGCGCTGAAAGAGGCGCTTGCGCCGGAATTTAAAGATTACCAGGCACAGATCGTAAAAAACGCGAAAGCTATGGCCGATGCATTGACCGCAGCTGGATTGCGTCTCGTCTCCGGTGGTACGGGCAATCATCTGATACTGATTGATGTCGCCACCAAAGGGATTACAGGAAAGGAGGCCGAAGAAACACTTGACCGGGCAGGCATAACGGTAAACAAGAACGGCATACCTTTCGATACAAAAGGCCCACAGATTACCAGCGGAATAAGGATCGGAACCCCCGCCATCACATCCAGGGGGATGAAAGAGGAGGAAATGGGGGTAATCGGCCGCTTAATTGCTCACATAATTGATGATATTACAGACGAAAAGAGGATCAGGGAGGTAAAAGATGAAGTGGCTTCCCTCTGTGAAAAATTTCCCCTTTACAGCAACAGGATAATCGGGGACAGCCACTAATCAATTTTGAACTGAACAGCGAGCGCATTCCCCGCACCTTGTTGCTGGGAGCTTCGAATTTACGTCTTTTCTTGGTTATTGATTGCAACGGAAAATGAAAATCACGGAACCTAAAAATCGGAATGAACGTCCCAGCTGGGATCAATATTTTATGGATATCGTGGAACTCGTGTCGTTGAGATCCACGTGCCTGAGAAGGAAAGTGGGCTCCGTCCTGATAAAGGATAAACGAATCCTTACAACGGGATACAACGGTGTCCCTACCGGGGTGAAGCATTGTTCGGAATCAGGGTGCCTGCGGGACCAAATGGATATTCCTTCCGGAGAACGTCATGAACTTTGCCGCGGTCTGCATGCGGAACAGAACGCAATTATACAGGCCGCCCTTCACGGCGTAAGCATAAAAGGTGCGACAATATATTGCACAAATCATCCCTGCATCATATGCGCGAAGATGATCATTAATTCAGGGATTACCACCGTTATTTATAAAGACGAATATAAAGACGACCTGGCCAGGGAAATGTTAGGGGAAGCAGGCATAGAGGTAAGAAGACTATGAACTGTCCTTTCTGCTCCAATGTGGAAAACAGGGTCATTGATTCCCGAGTGAGCAAGGATGGGGATGCCATCAGGAGACGAAGGGAATGCGTGGGCTGCGGAAAAAGATTTACCACCTACGAGTTTGTGGAAGATGTGCTTCCCATGGTCATCAAAAAGGATGGCAGGAGAGAGAACTTCGACAGGGCAAAGATCATAACGGGGATTAAGAAGGCATGTGAAAAACGCCCCATAAGTATCGATGTCATAGAACCCATGATCGACAGGATAGAGCAGTCCTGTCAGGAATTACAGCTCAAAGAAATACCTTCATCCATAATAGGGGAGAAGGTTATGGGAGAACTTCACAATCTGGACGGGATTGCCTATGTCAGATTTGCGTCGGTGTACAGGCAATTCAAAGATATCAACGAATTTCTGGAGGAGTTGAAAGACCTCTTAAACACAAAGGTAAAGAGAGAGTAATGTTTACCGGCATCATTGAAGGAATGGGCGCTGTAAAAAGAATGACCAGAAGAGGAGAAGATGCCCTCCTGGAAATAGGTGCGCCCTTTGATATGACGGACATCAAAGAGGGGGACAGCATAGCGGTAAATGGCGCCTGTCTCACAGCCACCGCAATCAGGGGAAGTGTCTTCACCGCTGATGTTTCGGCAGAAACACTTGCAAAGACAAACCTCGGAGAGTTGAAAGTGGGAGGGGAAGTAAATCTGGAAAAGGCCTTGCGGATGAATGCCTTTCTCGGAGGCCACCTGGTACTGGGACATGTCGACTGTGTTGGAAAATTATGCGAAAGAAACATGAAATAAAATTCCATAATCTTTGGCATTGAGATCGAAAAAGAGCCGGGCAGATACATTGTGGAAAAAGGTTCGGTAACCGTTGACGGTATCAGCTTAACGGTTAATAGATATGAAAAAAATAGATTTTATGTTAATGTCATCCCCCATACGGCGAAGATGACAACGCTCGGATTCAGGAAGGTGGGAGATTACGTGAATATAGAAACAGACATCCTGGCTAAATATATAGAAAAATTGCTTAATCCGAAAAAAGAGATAGATATGGACTTTTTATCGGAGCATGGTTTTTTGGAGTAAAAAGATGAGTAGAAGCACGATAGAAGAGGCTCTTGAAGATATAAAAAAGGGTAAGATGGTCATCCTTGTCGATGACGAAGATAGAGAAAATGAAGGCGATCTCTGCGTGGCGGCAGAGTATGCCACTGCCGAGACTATTAACTTTATGGCAAGATTCGGCAGGGGATTGATCTGTCTTTCCCTCACCGGCGATCTTGCCAATAAACTGAAACTCTCCATGATGGTATCGGACAACAAATCCCGTTTCGGCACCGCATTTACCGTTTCCATTGAGGCGAAAAAGGGAGTAACCACGGGAATTTCCGCCCAGGACAGGGCGACGACTATCTTGGCGGCCATTGCCGATGATGCCAAGCCGGAAGATCTGGTAAGTCCCGGACATGTATTCCCCATCCGCGCGAAAAGGGGAGGTGTTTTGGTAAGAACCGGTCAGACGGAAGGATCCGTCGATCTTGCTCGATTGGCGGGTTTAAAACCGGCGGGTATTATCTGTGAGATTATGAAGGACGATGGAACAATGGCAAGGATGCCTGATCTTGAGACCTTCGCAAAAGAACATGATTTAAAGATAGTAACCATTGCCGATCTGATCAAATTCAGGATGCAGCATGAATGTCTGGTAAGAAGGGCTGCAACGGCAACGATTCCGTCTCAATATGGAGGGGAGTTCACGATTATCATATATGAAAATGATGCGGACGACGCGGAACATGTCGCCCTCGTTAAAGGAGAAATTAATTCCGATGACGAGGTGCTTGTAAGGGTACATTCAGAGTGCATGACGGGTGATGTTTTCGGATCGCTGAGGTGCGACTGCGGCGATCAACTCCACAGGGCCATGGAAATGGTAGGCAAAGAGGGGAAGGGTGTTATTGTGTA
>JAUVXT010000074.1 GCA_030603465.1 Deltaproteobacteria bacterium | reverse complement strand
AGGATCTGGGCAGAGAGGGTACAGACGATGAGGAGGGCAACACCAAAAACCACAAAGCCCTGAGACCAGTGATAATTTTTTACTATATAACCTGCAATGGGTGACATGACCATCGTTCCAAAGCCTATGCCCGTCATGGCGAGACCGACGGTAACTCCCTTTTTCCTGACGAACCATTTGCCCACGGAAGCTCCCGATACGACATATCCGGCGCAGGCGGTTCCTATACCACCCAATATTCCGTAGGAGAGATAAAATTGAATGGGGGTTTGCGCCATGCTCGTCAGAAAGAATCCCAACGCGCCGACGACGCCTCCGAAGGTAATAATCCATTTTGGTGAAAACCTGTCAATCAGGCGGCCACTCAAGATGCTGCCTGTGGCATACATCAAGACATTGATCGATGCCCCCAGTGATATTATCGACATGGACCATTTATATTCGGCAAACATGGGTTTTACAAAGATGCCGAAGGAATATCTGGCGCCGTAAGTAATGGCCAGCATTAAGAAAGCGCCGAGAACAATATACCAGCCCCAGAATATATTCTTTTGATTACTCACTGTTTCACTTTCTCTTATCAAATTATTTTCAGGGATTAAGATTGTTTTCATCCGTCGCCGGTCACGGCGAGAAGCGAATGGCTCCAGGCTGATGCTGGTTTCCGGGATGTGCTTTACCCTTTACGTGGATTGTGTTACTTATGATTAAGTTACAAGTATGTCAAGAGAAATAGGCTGAAAAATAATGCAATCTTCTAAGAACTACAATAAGCCCGGAAGAACCGGGGGAAAATACTTTTACGCCCGAAGGGGAGGGCGGAAAAACCCTGCGGAAAGATATGTAAAGATGAGAAGGGAGGCGGAGCCTGTTCTCAAGGAGATATTTTCCAGGATAGGCAAACCGGTATCCACCCCCTTCCGGCCTGATCCGTTTCAAATGGAGGCGCTGGCGAGCATAAAGGAAAATGATTGTCTCGTTACGGCGCCCACCGGGGCGGGAAAGACCTGGATTGCGGAAAAGGCGATCCAGAACATCTTGAAGAAAGGCGGCCATTGCTGGTACGCCTCACCATTGAAGGCGCTGACAAATTCCAAATGGATAGAATTCGGGGAGGCATTCGGCCCTGAAAATGTCGGCATATTGACGGGGGATATGAAGGAAAATGCCGAGGCCTCCATCATCGTCGGAACGACGGAGATATTGCGGAATCATCTCTATGATGCCATGCGGAGGGGCGAGGATCTCGACTTTGATCTGGTGATCCTCGATGAGGCACACTATCTCGGCGATAGCGACAGGGGTGTTGTCTGGGAAGAGATCATGATCTATCTTCCTGCGAGAGTGAATCTTCTGCTCCTCTCGGCAACTGTGGGAAACAGCAGGGAGATCGCGCAGTGGCTTGGCGCTATCAGAAACAAGCAATGTACAGTTGTAGAAGAACAGAAGAGGCCCGTGCCGCTCTATCCACTCTTTATGCACCCGGCAGGACGATTAATGCCCCTTTTGAACAGGAAGCGACTCTATGAAAAGATCGCCTCCAGTCTTCCAAAAAACGGTTTGGACGGCTCCAGGAACAGGCCATATCCCTTCGGTGATCTCATCGAAATTTTGAGGAAATTCGACCTGCTCCCCGCGATATTCTTTCTTAAATCGAGGGAGGAATGCAACAGGGCCGTCTCTTCATGCAAAACAAATTCGACGCGTAAAGATGAGGAGAGTTTCAGGGGAGACATGGATGACATCCTGGAACGAGCCCCCTATCTGGAAAATCACAAACAACTGTACAATCTATATGATTCGCGGGTTGGGGCGCATCACGGCGGCCAGTTTCCCGCGTGGAAACTCCTTGTCGAAATCATGATGAAAAAGGGACACCTCGACGCGGTATTCGCCACGTCGACCGTTGCGGCAGGGGTAAATTTTCCGGCGCGAGCCGTCGTCATGTTTAATTCAGACAGATTCAACGGGCATGAATTCGTTTCCCTCGACGCCACCGAGTTCCATCAGATGACCGGGAGGGCGGGAAGAAGGGGAATTGACAAGATCGGTTTCATGCTTGTCTTCCCGGGGAAATTCATGGATGTCACGCACGTGAAGAACCTCAACTTTCAGAAGGCGGAAAAGATAGAGAGTCAGCTCAGGAATGATTTTACCATGATTTTGAACCTCCTCCTTTCGCACACGCCCGGTGAAGTGAGGGATATCTTTGAACGGTCCTTTGCCGAGTTTCAGGTTAAGAAAGGAGGATGCGCCGGGAAACATGATCTATGGGAGGATTTTAACAGGCATCTGAATTTCTTGAAAGCCGAGGGTTTTGTAAACGAAGATGGTATCCTGACGGAGGCGGGTGTCTGGACATCACAATTGAGGCTCGACCAGCCCCTTCTTATCGCCGAATGCCTCAGGAACAATGCATTCCCCGATGATGAGGCGCTCCTTGCCGCGGTAGTGGCTCCCTTTGTCAGTGACAGCGACCAGGATATTTATATTCACAGGGGGAAGATTCCCAAAAAGTTGAAGAATGCCAGCAGCAGGGTCTTTAAGATTGTGGCTTCAATGTCGAAACGGATGAAAAGGGCGGGATTCGAGACGGCTCCCCTTTCATTCTGGCCTTCCGTCGCCCTTTACGACTGGGCGAGGGGGGTGGAATGGGAGAAGATAACCGGGAAATTGAACGTGGCCGACGGCGATCTTGCGATGCTCATTACCAGGACGGCAGACAATCTGAGGCAGATCGCCTCACTGAAGGATTCCCATCCAACGACGGCGCAACTTGCGCTGGAGGCGAGGAAGCAAATATTAAAAGAACCGGTCATATTTGAGTGATGGAGAAGAATAGATTGTAACAATCGCCATTTTTTAATCTCTGTTAGGGTCTAATTCCCCGCAGCTCTTGCTGCGATAAGATAGAAACAGACCTGATTGGAGATACCCCGCCAGCTTGCTGCGGGGTAGTTCAGTTGTATGTCATGTAAATTTGATGCATGCGTAAAAATCAAACCTGGCGGATATGTCATTTTGACAGTGGGGACACGTCGCTTCACCCGAAATGACATAATAATGGGACTTTTTTATGAGACGTCCAAATTTTGTTGCTTGACATAGCGAAAGGTAAAATATATAAGGGCAAATTCAATTTTGTGAAATATGCTTCTTTGTGCATTATCGAAATATGCGTCCCTATCGTCTAGAGGCCTAGGACACCGGCCTTTCACGCCGGCGACCGGGGTTCGACTCCCCGTGGGGACGCCAATAATTACGGAAAAGCCCTGCTTAGCAGGGCTTTTCTTGTCTGTAAATATTGGCGGCATGAGAATTTAGAGAAGAACAGGCGTTTTTGTTGCGGCGCGGCTTCTCAAATTGTCAGAAGACTATTTAACCGCTTCTTTCAGCGCTGAACCCGGTTTGAACTGAGCAACCTTACGGGCGGAGATGGTTATCTCATTTCCTGTCTGAGGGTTTCTACCTTTCCTTTCCGCCCTTTCTTTTACCGCGAAAGTGCCGAAGCCGGGGAAAGTTACCTTTTCACCATTAGACAACAATTCGGTCAATTCATCTGTGACGGTGTCGAAAACCCTCGCCGCCTCACTTTTGCTGATTCCTGACTTTTCCGCTATCTTTCCTATAAACTCTGCCTTTGTCATACTAACCTCCTTCTGAAAATATTTTATTTATTTGTCCAACAGTACCGCGAATAATTAGCCGTACTTGTTAGCCTCTTAAAGCCACTGGACCTGTTCGGTGGTGGCTTGTGCCTCATCGAATGTAAACCCTTTTTCAGTAAAGAGTTTCAGGCAGGCATCTGCCACCTGAGAGTCATAAAGAACACCTTTGTTCTGTGAGATTTCTTTCAACGCTTCTTCTATCCCCTGGGCCGGCCGGTAAGGCCGGTGAGAGACCATAGCCTCAACAACGTCGGCCACTCCTATGATCCTTGCTTCCAGAAGACTCTCTTCACCTTTAAGGCCTTGAGGATACCCGGAACCATCCATCCTTTCGTGGTGCTGAAGTACGATCCGGGCAATCGGCCATGGAAAAGCTACATTTTTCAATACATCATAACCTGTCTGTGAATGGGATTTTAGCATATTGAATTCATTTTCCGTTAACTTGCCGGGTTTACTGAGGATATCAGCGGGGACGTTGATCTTGCCGACATCATGTATGAGAGAAGCCATGTGAATTCCTCGAATCTGCTCCTCTGAAAGGTTCAACTCCAAGGCGATGGCATTAGCAAGCTGGGTTACCCGAACCTGATGACCGGCAGTATAGGGATCCCTTATCTCTACCGTCGATGCCAGGGTATTAATGGTTCCCTCCAGGGTTTCCTGTAACCTCATGTAGCTTTGTTCCAGTTCCTCTTTTGCACGCTTGCGGTCGGTGATATCGTGTGTTACTCCTAAAATTCCGACTGCACGGCCATCCGGGGCACGCAGAAACGATACCCTGCATTCAATCCAAATGATTGACCCATCCTTGCGTATCAGCTCCAGCTCCAACGTTCTTGTTCGAGACGGATCACCCGAACCAGAGACTTCGATGGACAGCTCCTCCTTGAAGACCTTGTTAATAATGTTGAGAGAATCCGGGGTCAGGAATTTATCGATGCCAAGTTCAATGGACTCATCAGGCGTATGTCCCGAAAGGGCGGTAATAGAAGGGCTGATATAAGTAAATCGCATGTTCATATCCATTGTCCAGATGACATCCGCAACATTCTCGGCAAGCAGACGATAGCGCCTTTCACTCTCCACCAGCGTCTTTTCCATCTCATGTCTATAAAGAACTGTTTCCATCGTTGTACGCAACTCATCCTCGTTAACCGGTTTGAGCAGGTACCCATAGGGCATAGCCTCTTTTGCTCTCTTGACCGTATCTATGTCAGAATAAGCGGTAAGATAGATTACCGGAATACTGAAACGATTACGGATCTCATCGGCAGCATCAATACCGGTCATTTTTCCTTCCAGAACAATATCCATAAGTATCAGATCGGGCTGTAAGTTTTTTGCTTCTTGAACGGCTTTTTCCCCTGTAGAGACAATTGCAGGAACGATATATCCAAATCCCTCTATTATCCTTCTTATGTCTTTTGCGACAATTCTTTCATCTTCAACTACCAATATGTTTACTTTTTTTTCCATTGCGCCAAACCATTTTTATGGGTTTTTGGTTACGGGATAAATGTAATTCTGAAGGCAGTACCACCGTCCCTCTCAATCTCCAGAGTTCCCTTGAGTTGATCGACCAGGTCGCTGATTAGCTGCAATCCCAGTGTCTTTGCATCGCTGATATCTATATCTTCCGGAAGCCCTATACCGGTGTCACTGACGACCAGTGTTAATCTGTTATCTTCATTAGAATAAAAATCGATAGTGATCTCTCCTTTCTCACCTTCGGGAAAGGCATGTTTAAGAGCGTTGGAAATCAGTTCGTTTATGATCAGTCCGCAGGGTATCGCATCGTTAATACTCAAAAACATATCAGAACAGTTGATGCTCAGTCTAACTGCGCCAGGATCAATACTGCAGGTGCGAAGGAGGTGTTGAGCCATACTCCTTGTGTAGCCGTCAAAGTCAATCTTTGCCAGATCTTCAGACTGGTATAGTTTTTCATGGACAAATGCCATGGAGAGAATGCGATCCCGGCTCTCCTTAAACATTTCAAGGGATTCTTTATCCTTTACATATTGTGACTGGAGATTGAGGAGGCTGGAGATTATCTGCATATTATTCTTTACCCTGTGATGTATCTCACGAAGGAGTATCTCTTTTTCTTTTAATGATTTCTTGGCCTGTTCCTCTACCAACTTGCGTTCGTCAATTTCCTGATTTAATCTGATGTTATGTTCCTGTACCGTTTTTAAATGTGATTTAACTTTTGAATGAAGCATTCCATTTTCAAGAGCAAATCTCATCTCGCCGAATATGATAGACAAAATATGTTCGTCATCGATATTAAAAGATTCTTCCACTTCTTTGTTCTGAAGAACAAAAACAGCCGCCACATCACCCTCAATAAAAATCGGCAAACCCAATAATGATAGCCTGTGTTCAGGATCTTCCGGCATGAGGTTTTTTAAATCATTTTTAATGTCTTGTGAAAAAACAGCTTTTTTTTCATAAATAACCTTTTTTGCCAGGGATTCATTAATCTTCATATAAGAATCTTTTTCCCCACGATTCAACCCCTTTGATCCAACAAAACGAAGATGCCCGGATGAAGAATCAACCGCGAATACTGAGCCGGCTCGCGCTCTTACCACGGCCGTAGCTTTGTCTAAAATCGCATGTAGCAAGTCGTCAGCATTCAATGTTTTACTGGCAATTTCGGTAAGCTCCTTGATTGTGTCCAATTCGAAAATTCTTTGATGTAACTCTTCCGTTGTCCTTTCAAACCTCTGCATGAGATTGTTAAAAGAAGAGGATATCTCATGCAGCTCAGTTACATCTTTTCTGATATCCATTGAAGCAAATGAGCCCTCTTTGGCCGCTTTTTTTATAGATCCGGCAATAGAAATTAAACTATCAACAAGATAACGTAAAATCATCAGGCCAGCCAGAATCAGGACAATAATCAGAGCCAGTATAATAAGACAAAAAACGTCAAAGTGGATATCATTTTGATATATGATGTAAAAGAGAACTATGAATGGCAGAACAAAAAACAAGGATCCTAAAATAACAAATATTTTTTTTAAATCATTTCTCTCTACGTTTTTTTTAGGTCTTAATAATTTCATTTCACCTCCATGTGATATGAAATGTGTTATTTCTGAACTCATGTTTCAAAAGTTGGAATCAATTACACTATGGGGGTACGAATTTATGAAACCGCCATTCCTTATGAAATATAAGAAACCACCTCCAAAGCAAGGGAATATTCACTAAGATTAAGATGACATTGATAATAAAAGAAATAAGTCGTTTTGAAGGCCGGGGATATTTGGTGTATAAAAAGAAAAAGCCTAAAAGCGGGGGAAAAGAATTTCGGCAACCTGGCAATCACCCTTCCAGTGATCCATAGTTTTGCGTCCTACCCTCACGGATAGTTTGCCTTTATCGATTCTCAAAGAACTTGAACTGAGAAGTACTTATTATCACTAATAAATCCTCCTCAATATAATGTCAAGGTATTTTTTGAAATAGAGATTGATTCACTCAAGCCTGTATTTTGCTCATTTTAAAGGTTTTTAAATCACAACAACACAAGAAATACGGATACGCACATTTACATAAAAGGAGTGGCAACATTACAGATTATTGTCTAAAGACATGGCAAGACGGCAAGAAATCCCTTGCGGGGATTTATGGGAAGGCTGTATAACCTTGGATGCGGGAATTGAATGTCAACCTGTTTTCTTCTTTTAATCTCGATTTCGAGAACGGGAAGAGAAAGTTAGCTTTCAGGAGGTGAGAATGTACATGTCCAGTAACACGGTTTTGAAAATACATTTATGTTTCATCCTCGGACTGCTGTTTTTAATAACAGGATGCGCCACACCTTTGATGAATGCTGCAATATCAAACGACATTAAGAAAATGGAAAACCTTTTAAACGAAGGTGTTGATGTAAATGAAGGATATGTAACGGCTCTGTATGAGGCTGCGCGGGTAAACTCTTCTATAGAAACAGTCCGTTTTCTGCTTGATAAAGGTGCTGATGTTAATAAGGGCATGGGCGCGTGGAAACCGATCCATCTCGCTGTTGGGAACGGTAATGCGAAGATGGTGAAACTCTTTCTTGATAACGGAGCGGATCTTGCCGTGCAGAATCCTCATAGGAAAACGCCGCTTAGAATTGCCGAAGAAGAAGGTTATTTTGTCATAGCCCGTATGCTTAGGGAAGCTGATGAAAAAGATTATAAAAATCTTTATGCAAAGGAAAGCGATCAGAAGTCTGAAAAAATCCTACGCAGAGAAACTTCCAAACCCTCAATCGTCAAATCCGACGTTGATAAACTTCCTGTGATGCAGGTAAAGCCAAACAAGAACGCCTACGCCATTGTCATCGGGGTTGAGAACTACCGCCAGAAGCTGCCCAAGGCTGATTTTGCGGAGAATGATACCCGGATTATGGCCGAATACCTAACGAAGGTCATGGGCTATCCGGAAGAGAATATTGTTACGCTTATAAATGACAGAGCCTTAAAGAGCGATCTGGAAAAGTATCTTGGGAAGTGGCTTCACAATAACGTTGAAAAGGACAGCTCCGTATTTATCTATTACTCGGGGCACGGAGCCCCGAATCCTAAAACCGGAGACGCCTACCTTGTCCCCTATGACGGCGATCCCTCGTTTATCGAAGAAACGGGATATCCCCTGAAAAGGCTTTATGCAAAGCTCGACAAACTGCCTGCCAGAGAAATCATTGTTGTCCTTGATTCCTGCTTTTCCGGCGCAGGAGGCAGAAGCGTTCTTGCAAAAGGCACTCGCCCCCTTGTTATGAACATGGATAAGCAGGTATTACACAGTGACAGGATAGCTATCCTTACCGCCGCCGCAGGGAATCAGATAAGCTCAACCCATGATAAGAAGGGACACGGTCTCTTTACATACTTTTTGCTGAAGGGAATAAAGGAGGGTAATTCTGAGCTTGGAACTCTCTACAATTACCTTAAACCGCAGGTGGAAAGGATTGCCCGGAAAACATACAACAACGAGCAAACCCCGGGACTGATTGCTCCGAAGGGACTTTTGAACCTGAGACTTTACGACCGGTAGCTACAAAAGGTGGATTATGAAAACGGATGATGTAAAGGCTTTTATTTCTTTGATCAGTGTAATCTTTATCCTGCTTATAGGTATGATGATGTCCGGCTGCGCCAGCATGATGGGCGAGTCGGGCCATATGGCCAACTCGCTGAACTACGTCCGTCAGCACAAGGGGGAGGGCCTGCGGCGTACCTTGCTGGGCAGCGAAGCGGAACTTATGGACATGGCGGTGAAAGGCATGGAGAAAGCCAAGTATACCATTGTTCGGGAGCCTCATGCGGTCTTGGCCAGGTGGCCGGGCACCGATCTTTCTTACGCCTTCTATTTCTATCCATCCCAGGCGAATAATCAGACCGACGTCGAAGTCCTCGTCGCCAGCCCCTGGTCTACGGCCGAAGCGATGCGGAGATATCAGGAACAGGCATTTTCAAGCATAGGCATTTTCTCCTTAGCCGTTAAAAATATGAAACTTCTGGAAATAAATAAGAAACTTCTGGAAAGAGGAGATGATCTTAATATGAAGGTGGAGGGGGCATGGCTCCCATTAAGTGCTGCGGCATTTGATGGTCAAATAGAGACCGCAAAAAAATTAATAAATAAAGGTGCAGATGTGGATTTAGCGATCTATGAGCTAAAAGAAGCTGCATCGGAACAATCGCCCTACTTGAGCTATCCAGATAATAGAAAAATATATGATAAGGCTAATTTGGCTGCTGAAATGCTGAATAGACTTACGCCCAAGGAGATAGTCCAACAAACCAATGTCTCTCAAAACATAACCAAAGAAGACCTTGCAAACATCGTTAAATCCGCTGTTGAAGATGCGAAAAAGTCTCAAGATAAAGACATAAAGACAGCCTCTGCGGTTCAATCAGATATAGGCAAACCCTTTTTCAGCACAGAGTCAAAAATCATGGGTGACAATGATTATGCAATTATCATTGGTATTGAAGGTTATAGCAGTTTGCCGAAATCTGATTATTCATATGATGATGCCAAACTGGTAAAAGATTACCTCAAGGCTTTGGGTGTAAAAGAGAGAAACATCGAATTACTGATCGATGAAAAGGCAACGCTGTCAGGGATAATGAAATCGATTGAAGCATGGCTGCCGAACAAACTCAAGAAAGGCGGAAAGGTTTTTGTCTATTATTCCGGCCACGGCGCTTCTAACCCGGTAACAGGCGAGGCTTTCATCGTTCCCTATGATGGCGACCCCAATTATCTTGATGTTACAGGATACCCACTGAAACGGCTGTATGAGAAACTGGGACGGCTGCAGGCATCCGAAGTCATTGTTGTTCTGGACTCCTGTTTTTCCGGGGCGGGTGGAAGGAGCGTCCTTGCCAAAGGAGCGCGGCCATTGGTTATGATGTCACAGAGTGCGGTCCTGCCACGGAATCTGGTGGTGCTGTCGGCAACGCAGGGGTCGCAGATAAGCACTTCGTCTCAGGAAAAAGGTCACGGAATATTTACATACTATTTCCTCAAGGCGCTTAAAAAAGGCAAGAAATCTGTTTCTGAAATCTATGAGCATATAAAGCCCTACGTAGAAGACGATGCAAAATCAATAAATGTCCAGCAATCACCAAGTATCAATCCGAATTTAGACAGATTAAAAGGAAGGTTTTTATTAAGAAAATAAAACAGAGGGAATTAGAAACGACGCCATGAAAAAACTTTTTGTAATTTTATGCATACTTATCCTTCCTGTTTGTTCTTTTGCCTCTGAAAAGCCTGTATGGGTAGAGGCAATGGGAGAAGCTTATCTCGGTGAGATTGACACACCAAAGGAAGTGAAAGACAGGGCCAGGCGGGATGCCCAGAAGAACGCATTGGAAAAGGCTGTAGGGGTTTTCATAAAGTCCCACACCCTTGTATCCAACAGCCAATTGGCGGAAGATTTGATATATGCCGCTGTGAGAGGACAGGTCGAAAAGTCTGAAATACTTCACGGGGGATGGGATACGAAAGAAAGAAGCCTTTACCGGGTAAAGCTCAAAACGTTAATCAAGCCGGTGTATCCCGAAAAAGGAAAGGGGCTTTCCGTTAAGGCGTATCTTTCCAAAGCAGACCTGAAAGAGGGTGAGGAAGTCAGGATATTTTACGAGGCAAGCAGCGACTGCTATGTTTATATCTTTTCCGTTGCCGCAGACGGTTCGGTAACCCTGTTGCTGCCGAACTCGATTCACAGGGAGAATCTGACGAGGGGCGGGAGAGCTTACGAATTTCCCACTTCCGGAAGCAATATCCGTCTGA
>JAUVXT010000200.1 GCA_030603465.1 Deltaproteobacteria bacterium | reverse complement strand
ATGCCAGGTAGTGCTAGGGGACGGATGAGAAATCGGAGAGCGTGACGGCACCAGGCTGGACACCGCCAACAAGCTGTGCCAGTCTGTTTCGAACCCGGCTGACGAAGCGGCTGAAGGGTTCTATGATGAAGTTCCGGGCATGTTGGAGGCGTTTGGCGCTGACGACAAACGATCTCATCTGCTAACCTCTACGACAGGAGACGGGGTTTCGCCGCCACAGTCCGGCGCAAGTCATTTTCAAGCAAGGAGAAACAGATATGGGTGATAAGGGGAAAAAAGATAAAGGCAAAAGGGAACAGCAGAAAAAGGCGCAGCTTAATCCAAAGGAAAAACGAAAATTGAAAAAAGAAAAGAAATAAATGCCCAGTGCTGTCCGGTGATCTTAAATCAAGCACGGAAGTTGTGTACCAGTTACTAGAAGAGACAATTTAAACCGTCGCAAATGGCGGCCTAACCTCAAGTCGTTGAAGCTGACAGCTAACAGCATGGCTCAATTTGATATTCCCCATCGTGCAGCAAGGTTGGTGTTTTTCGGGAAGCGATTCTCTGAATGTTAGCCGCAGCTTAACTTCAGCGTTAGGCCAATGAATAGGAATTACGACAATCCATTCACGAAAACAGCAGTGAGCAAAGGCAGGAGACAAGCTCCTCCATGACCATGACTGAATACACGCTATGCGACTATATCTGATCAATCCTTCAAACCCGCTGGTCGCCATCACCAAAGTCAAGGAGAGCCGCTGGAACAGTTACCGCGTGTGGAAACCACTCAGCCTCATGGTTCTTGCGGGCCTAACCCCACCGGAGTGGGAAATCGCGATCGTGGACGAGAACCTCGGCGCGCCTGACTATCCGGCCATGCCCCGGCCGGACCTGGTGGGCATTACCGCTTTCACCTCTCAGGCGAACCGCGCCTATGAAGTGGCCACTCACTTCCGGCGTCTGGGCGTACCTGTCGTCATGGGCGGCATTCACGCAACCATGTGCCTGGAGGAGGTCATGGAACGTGTGGACTCGGTCGTCACGGGGGAGGCGGAGGGCATCTGGCCGCAGGTTCTGGAGGATGCACGGAATGGCGGACTGAAGCGCCGGTATGACGGAGGGCTCGCCGAGATAAGCGATGTGCCGACCGCCCGTCATGATTTGCTGGCTACGGGATATGCCTGTGGGGCCATTCAGACCACACGCGGCTGTCCATTGAACTGCAGCTTTTGCAGCGTGACGGCGTTCAACGGGGCCCACTACCGGCAGCGACCCATTGCGGATGTGGTGCGGGAATTCCAGTTGATCCGTGAAAAGCATGTGCTGGTGGTGGACGACAACCTCATCGGCACGCGCCATGAACACATCGCCCGCGCCAAGGACCTGTTCCGTGCCATGGCACAGGCGAACCTGCGAAAGCAATGGGTTGCCCAAACCACTATTAACTTCGCCGATGACGAAGAGCTCCTGGCGTTGGCTGCGAAGGCCGGGTGCAGCGGCGTCTTCATCGGCTTTGAATCCCCCACACCGGAAGGGCTTCTGGAACTCGGCAAGAAATTCAACCTTCTGAAGGGCCGGGACTTTTGCGCCTCCGTGCAGCGCATACAGCGGCACGGCATAGTGGTCGTGGGTTCCTTTATCATCGGTCTGGACATAGACAAACCGGGCATCGGCAAACTTATCGCCGAGGTGGCCAGCCGGTACGGCGTGGACAATCTCAACGCGCTGTTTCTGACTCCCCTGCCCGGCACTCGCCTGTGGGACCAGATGAAATCGGAGGACCGCATCGCCCTCGATACGTTCCCGGAGGACTGGAAATATTACACGCTGACCTTCCCGGTGGCCCGGTATAAGCATTTGTCTCTGGAGGGCATTATCGGAGAGATGATCTCCTGCGACCGGGACTTCTACTCCATGCCGCGTGTTCTGCGCAGGGTGTGGGGCAGCTTGTGGCAACGCCGCAAACCGCTGATCAGCTTGGTGGGCAATTTCTCATACAGGAACAATCTCCGGCTGAACTGCAAGGCGTACGCTGACTTCAAGCGTTACTCGGGCAATAGGCACAATTCTGTAAGGGAGTCATGAAAGAGAATGGTGATCGGCTTTTTTGAAAACAATCGATTCGAGGAAAATAGCCTAGGATAGGGGGACGTCCCCAACGATAGTGCCTTGTGAATTCTGCTCGATCATCGGTAATAGCAAGTATGTACAAGTATGAAAAAAACGATATTTGTGAGAATTTTTTTTCATAAGGAAATTGTATCATGCGGGATTTTCCCGCCTGCTGGATAGTATTCAAATATGGAGTTATCTCGTTAGAAAATCCTTAAAAATTCAAAATTGGACTCGCAAATCTAAAAATATTCGTAATTAGGCAGAAACTATATACTAACTGGTTAGGCTTGACATACCCGATTTTATTTAGTACAATTGTACATATGAAAATAATTGCAGACACAAACACGTTTCTCGCTGTGGCCTTAGAAGAACCCGAGAAAGCACAGATTATTCAGCTAACAGTTGGACATGATCTGGTAGCGCCGGAAGTTTTACCTTTCGAAATTGGCAACGCTTTAACGGCGATGATGAAGAAAGGAACTCTTGAACCCGATAACCTGACATCGGCCTGGGATATGATTCAAGCCATACCCGTTGAATTACGCCGGATCGACATTCGATCTGCTTTAGAAATAGCATCTCGATTTAACATTTATGCCTATGATGCATATTTCCTTGAATGCGCTATCAGCCTACGTTGCCCATTATTGACGCTTGACCGGCGCATGAAAATAACTGGTCAAAATGTCGGAATACACATTTTGGAGTAAGTGACATGAAAGTATATACATATTCAGAAGCTCGTCAAAAGCTTTCCAAGGTTCTCGACATTGCCCGCTCTGAAGAGGTGATTATTAAACGGCGAGGGGGAGAAACTTTCACCTTACTATTCAAAAAATCACCTAAATCTCCATTTGATGTCCCGGGAATTAAAACAGGAGCGACCACCAAAGATATTATTGATGCTGTGAGAGAATCTAGGTCGAGAGTCGCCGAACAAAATGATGGAGCAGATGCCTAATGTTATAGGGCCTCAGCCTATATTTCTATTTATGAACTTTTCTAATTGATCCTGTCATCTTTCCTCATTATCCGGCACTGCTCATCATTGGCGTTAGACCACCCAGCCCATATTAAATCCGCGAGATTCATTAAGAATAATATGACCAAACAAATGCGCGCTGCTTGCACACTTGTGCTGATTTTTTTCATTTCGGGATGTCTCTATATCCCTCCTCTTTCTCGGCAAACCGGTGAGAATGATGTGAGGAAAATTCAAGTCGGCGTTACGACAAAACAAGAGCTTATTGAACTCCTCGGAGAACCTGAAATTCTTGATGAAGGAAGGTTTTCAGTCTGTGACGCGTTCGAGGGCTATGGTGAACTCATTTGGTTTGCCGGGGGGATGGATTTGATGGATTTTTCTAATAAATACTATCTGTTACTCTTTGAGTTCGATGAAAACAATGTTCTCAAGAAATATCAAATCGAAGGAGACACAGTACAGGTTTTTCCCGATAAGCCGACATCGGCAAGCCAGGCTAACTCGATTCGAAAATTACTGTTCGAAGACAGAGTTTGGAGATTTAGTGAGCTAACGCGGTTTAAAGCTGTAGCCTTTTCACCAGTAGGAACATCCGTTGCTGCACTGGACCAATATGACCATGTGTGGCTGCATAATATCGAAACGAGGGAGCAGCGTACATTTTCCTTCGACGGATTTGATTCCTTAACATTTTCGCCTAGCGGCAGAACGCTGGCCCTAGTCGGGTATATAGTCAGAATTGTGGATGTTTCTACAGGGAGCGAGTTGGTCGCTTTCGATGGGCATGTGAAGCCGTCTTTTTGGACAAAACGAGGGGCAACGGCGTTGGCATTTTCTCCTGACGGCAAATCATTGACCGCGGCGACCAACAACGGCGTATATCTCTGGGAATTTCAGCGAGGGGAATAAGGGTAAACGCACGTCTCCAAAGACAGATAGTGATAAAGGAATCATGATGACCGAAAAAGAGCTTTTTGACGAATGGCCGGAACGCTATGATCAGTGGTTCACAACGCCTATTGGCAAAATGGTGAAAAATTTCGAAGCCGAACTAATACATGAGTTGTTAAATCCCAGGCCAGAAGAGAAGGTGCTCGATGCCGGCTGCGGTACGGGAATTTTTACCCTTGATTTTCTAACTGCAGGGGCTCATGTTGTTGGTCTTGACCGTTCCGGGCCGATGCTCAGTCTTGCGGTTAAGAAGACTGCAGGCTATCCTTTCTTCACGGTCCGGGGGGATATGCTGCATCTGCCCTTTAAAGACAATTCCTTCGGCAAGGCTGTATCTGTTACAGCTCTTGAATTCATCGCAGATGCCCAAAGTGCAGTGGATGAACTATTTCGTGTCACGCGGCCCGGAGGGTATGTGGTGGTAGCCACCTTAAATAGCCTCAGTCCCTGGGGTGTCCGCCGCAAGGCAAAGACTCAAAGCGGTCAGAAGCATATACTAGAGAATGCTTCTTTCAGATCGCCGGATGAACTATTGGCTTGCAGCCACTTTAAGGGTGTGGCCAAAACCGCCATCCACTTCCAAAAAGATGCCGATCCTGACCAGGCAATGAAAATCGAGCATCTGGGTCGATCTCACCGATTGGATACCGGCGCATTCGTGGCGGTCCGCTGGGAAAAACCCTAATCTAAAAACGAGAGAATGTCGAACCAATCACTATTTCTGTATTGTTGTCAGAAGACCGTTCTTAAAGTAAAGGTGTCGTGTTTTGGAATCTGACTGTTTATAAACCCACTGCTCCGTTACGCCATCGGATGTAGCCGTTTCATTAATAGCATCTGGTTTACCCCAGGCATAAAAGGCCATATGTGTGGTCATGCCTGTCTTTAATTCTCCCTTCAA
>JAUVXT010000082.1 GCA_030603465.1 Deltaproteobacteria bacterium | reverse complement strand
GTTCACAGTTCAAGGTTAACTGCTTTATGCTTTCCCCCTTACCCGTCGATTTCATTGGGTTAATGCCGCGAGAGCAGAGCGTCTGAACCCCTGAACCGTGAACCTTTTAACCCAACTCCTTGATTGGAAACAGGGGTTTGTGACTAAAATATTACACCATTATACGCTATAAATTACGAGGTCTGAAGTCTCTGCAAATGTCTCGCGGCGCGCCCCCTGAGGGGTAGAGCAGGTTAGTTGTTGTATAGTTCCTCTATCCGATTCCTGTAATGTTCAATAATCATGCGCCGCTTCAGTTTCATCGTCTGTGTCAGAAAGCCGTTTTCAGTGGTGAAACCTTCAGGAATAAAGATGAATTTCTGCGGGATCTCGTAATCCCCGTACTGTCCTTTCAGGGTATCTATTATCGCATTGCCTATCAGGTCCTGCACCTCTTTGTTTTTTACCAGATCACTAGGATCGGGAGACAGATTATGCCTCTTCGCATATTTCCCCAAAACCTGAAAATCGGGCGCCACAAGACATACATTATATGGTTTCCCGTCACCGTACACCATGGCGTTTTCCACAAAAGAGACAAGCCTGATCTCTTCTTCCAGCCCGGCAGGAAAGACGAACTTTCCGTTTTCCAGTTTGTACTGTTCCTTGATGCGCCCCGTGAGATAGAGAAATCCATCCTCGTCGAGCCTTCCCCTGTCGCCCGTCCTGAATCCCCCATCCGCGGTCATAACCTTCGCCGTCTCTTCGGGCTTGTTGTGATATCCCTTCATCACATTTGGACCGTAAACTATGATCTCCCCGTCTTCGCTATCCTCACCGACAACTGATGAATCTATGGAGATTCTCACGTCTTCGATGGCCTTGCCGACGCTCCCCAAACGGTAATCGAAGGACGCATTCATAGAAACGGCAGGTGATGTCTCCGTCAGGCCATAGCAGTTATAAAGGGGAATGCCGATATCCAGGAAAAAGCGCGCAACCTCAACATTCATCGCCGCTCCTCCGGTAAGTGATCCCATCAGGCGCCCCCCGAGTCGGTCGCGTATCTTCTTGAATACGATCCTGTCGGCGATCGGTACCTTTAGATTTGTAAAAAGACAGGACCGGCCCCTCTCGGCCAGTTCCCTCTTTTTCCTGGCGCTTTCTACACCCGTGACAAAGATTTTCCTTGCCAGCCCCCCGCGCTCATTCATCCGCGCCCAGAGGCCGTCGTATATCTTATTAAAAACGCGGGGCACCGCGATGAGCCAGGTGGGCCTCACGAGCGCGAGATCTTCGGCGATAGTTTCAACGCGTTCCATGATGCCGATCGCCCCTCCTATGGATATAATGCTGTAAAATTCTGCCGTCTGACCGAGGGAATGCGCCCAGGGAAGGATTGAAAGGCTGGCGCCCCCTTCCGTAATTTCAGGGTACATATTCAGGCCGGCACGCGAGTTACTGGTAAGATTGCCGTGAGAAAGCAACACACCCTTTGGTTCACCAGTCGTGCCCGAGGTGTATATGAGAACGGCGATATCATCGGGATCGGGATGAATGGCAGGAATGGGATTTTCCTCCCCTCTTTTTTCCACCTCCTCCATGGAGTTCTCTCCCTTGCCATTTATCGTAATTATCCTTTCCAGCGAGGGAATCGAATCCGCAAAGGCCTTTACTTTCTCGTAGATCTCGGGATTCGGAACAAAGAGTATCTTGACGGCGCTGTCTGTTACGATATATTTCCAGACATGAGCCAACTCAGATTCATACATGGGAACATAGCGTGCGCCGAGGCCAAAGGATGCAAAGGCGGCAATGCCCCATTCGATGCTGTTATTGGCGATGATACCGACGGTGTCATCTCTTTCTATACCCAACCTGGCCAGGCCGCCCCGCAGGTTATCCACCCTTATCCCCACATCTTTATAGGTCACCCAGTCATAGGAACCGCTGTCACTCTTTGTCCCGAAGAGGGGATCATCGGGGTATTTTCTTATCGATTGTTCTAAAATCTCTACAAGGTTATCCGGTTTTTCATATTTATACATTATTTGCTCCTTATATCCATCATAAGATTTCTTCCCGACGTCGATCCCTCTGCCGTGCAGGAAGGACAAATTCGCCCTGTTGGCTCTTCGCGAAATTGTCATATCTTGCTATCGAAATATTTCGTCAGGAAGGCATTAAGACCATCCACATAGGCCCTGCCCGACACAATAAATCCGTCGTTGTGTGACCCCTTCATTTCCAGAAAGCTTTTCGGTTTCACAACAGCTTGAAAGAGTCTCTCTCCATGCGTAAAGGGGATGATATCATCATGGCGGCTGTGTGCGATCAAGACGGGACACTTCAAAGAAGAGACATAATCGAGGGCGTTGTAATGAAAACGCGCGAGCCATTTCACAGGGAGGTAGGGATATAAATCGGACGCTATATCCACAATAGACGTGAAGGTCGATTCAAGGACAAGTATCCGGGGTGTATGTTCCTTTGCCAGCCATGCCGCGATGGCGCCGCCCAGGGATCTACCGAAAATAGCAATCCGTTCATGGGGCACATGTTTTTTTTCGACAAGGAATTGCCACGCCGCCCGTGCATCGAGATAGGTGCCCCGCTCACCCGGTTTTCCCCCGCTCCTCCCGTAACCTCGATAATCAAAGATTAAAACGCTCATCCCGAGACGATGGAATATCAAGATCGAGTCAAGGCGATGAGAGATATTCCCGGCATTTCCGTGACAGAAGAGGACCGTCCCTCTTTCTTCTTTGGCAGGAATGTACCAGCCCGACAGCCTGACGCCATCTTCGCTTTCAAAAAAAATATCCTCATAGGAAAGATCTATTTGCCCGGGTGTCGCATCGATAACGGGACTGGGGAAATAGATCAACTTCGACTGAAAAATGCCAAAGAGCGCCACAAAACCAGCGCAGACTAAAACAATAACGATAATTGGCCCCAGAACCGACCCCATTTTCCCCCCAGACATTTTTTTATGACCTTTCGCTTGCCACAAAGCATTCTTTTAAAGTCTCGACGCCTTCCTGCCGGCATCTTTCAACCTTGCAAGCATGCGCCCTCGTCACAAGACCCCTCAACGCGTCGCTCCGAGGGACATGATAAATTCTCACAATGCTCCCTTCCGAAAACTTACCGTTTCTCCCCGCTTAGCAGTTGAAAAAACAGTAATATTCATACATCTTTCCGCAGGCCCTTACGGCCTGTTCCGGTGACTGAAAGAAGACACTATTGTATCGGCATCCGGAAACGGGGTATACTGTTCGGTTTCCTTCATCCGCGAGGAGACTGACACCGAATATCGGTTTTTTGTATGTCTCCATCAACCGGGCTATCTCTTCAGTATATTTTTTCTCGAATTCAAAAAAGATCTTTCGCACTTCAGCTATGCGTTCCCTGGGGAAGTTTGGGTCTGACCTTTCAATCCCATCGAGGAACCGGTTTGTAAAGAGCTGCCGGCCATGAATTCCCAGGTTGATCACGGCATCGCATTCCTCCCATTGCAGCAGTTCTTCCAGCACCTTCAAGGGGATGGCCGTGTCATACTCGCCCACAATGTCGATGGGATTTGATCTGCTCCAGTATGAAGGGAGGATCCGGTCTATCTTTCCGGTTATACTGTCAGGCAGCGCGGGCACGTCGAGACCGAATTTTGCACAGAGATCGGCCGTAATGACTCCCCATCCGCCTCCGAAGGTCACGATTGCCACACGGTTTCCCGTCGGGAGAGGAAGTGAGGAAAAAGCGGCCGTAAGATGGAGGAGTTCCATGGGCTGGTTGACCCTGACGATGCCCGCCTGTCTGCAGACGGCGTCAAATATGCGGGAATCGGATGCAAGGGCGCCGGTGTGACTCGATGCCGCCCGGTTTCCGACGGCGCTCTGTCCCCCCTTGAGTAGAACGATGGGTTTCTTTTCCCCCAGCCTGCGGGCGCTCTCAAAGAATCGACGCCCATTTTTCACGCTCTCCACATAGAGCATTACCGTTTCCGTCAGGGTGTCCTCCTCAAAACCTTCGATATAGTCCTCTATGGTTATCATTGCCTCGTTTCCCGAACCGCAGAAGCCTCGTATGCCTATGGCCTGTTCCTCGGCGAAGGCCAGGAGCTGAACTCCCAGATTGCCTGACTGTGCGACAACAGCTGTAGGGCCTGCAAGAGGACGAACGGGAGCCCCGATACAGTGAAAATCTATATGAGGATTGCATATTCCCATCGTGTTGGGTCCCAGTATCCTGATTCCCGCGTCTCGCGCCCTCTGGACCAGTTCGTGCTCATTCTGCTTTCCATCCGTCCCGGTTTCTCCGAATCCCGATGTAATAAGGAGCATGTTTTGTATGCCCTTTTCTTCGAACTGGGGGATGAGATCGATAACACCCCGTGCGGGGATGGTTACAACGGCGAGATCGATAGTTCCGGGGACTTCTGCTATCGATCGGTACACTTTCCGCCCCGCAATTGGTTCTCCCTTTGGGTTGACCAAATACACATCACCCTTGTAATTCCCTGCGATCGTGTTCGTAAAGAGTGTATGTCCCCATTTGCCGAGCTGGGCGGATGCGCCGACGAAGGCAACCGATCGGGGATAAAAGAGCGTCCGAATTGTCCGAGGACTTACCGGAGGGAGATATTCTTTTTCAATAAATGCGTCACCTGTGATGACGAGGGCATCGACGGCCAGCAGAGAACCGCCGGGTGCGGCGATAATGGGATTGATATCGATCTCGGTGATTTCGGGTACTTCATGTGCGATACGTGAAATTCCCATGAGCGTCTGAATCAATGCGGAGCGGTCGACCGCCTTCTCGCCCCTGAAGGAACCGAGGATAGCCTTTGCCCTGATTTCATCAATCATTCTGGCAGCATCCTTTTCTGTAAGGGGTGCAAGGCCGAAAGAGACATCGGAGAGCGCCTCGGCAAAGATTCCTCCCACACCGAACATGACCATCGGTCCGAACTGATTATCGCGGAAGAGACCAGCCACGAACTCCCGCTTTCCCATGATCTGAGGTTGCAGCAGGAGTCCCTCCAACTCGGCTCCCGCCTCTTCAATGATGTTACGGGCAGCCTTTTTCACCGCTTCACTATTGGCCAGATTCAGGTGAACGAGACCCCGCTCCGTCTTATGCAGAAGATTTGCGCCAAGTCCTTTCAAAACGACGGGGAAACCGAGCTTTTCCGCCTCCCGGACTGCCTCTCCATCGTTTGCAACAACTCTCTCATCAATAACAGGTACACCGTAGGCCCTGAGCAGCGCCTTTGAATCACTTTCCGAGAGGGCGCTATTATCAGATTGCTTTGCTTTTTCCACGAGTTGTTTTATATCCAATTCATACTCCTTTTTATGAGTTCTGAAACCGAAATAAGAGAAACGCAGCATGTGGTCGTATTGATCTGTATTTTCCTAAAAAAACACCATTGGAAGCAAACCTTTTATCATCATATCTTACAATTTTGCAATACGAAGTTGTCGACAAATGAAACCTGAAGCCCTGTCCCGGTTTCACAGTGTGTTTTATCCCGACGTCAGAAGAAGGATTTTCAGTTGATTATTTGACATTTCCGTCAATTATTGTTAGCCGACAGCCGTAACATATTGACAATTCATGGTTTATTGGATTTTTTGTGCCGAGTCGTCGGGCGTGGAGTTTTCAGCAGAAATCTCCGCAAAGAAGTGTCAAAAACAGCGCGGTACTGTTTTATAGACAGCGGCATTCGTAATGCCCTCATTAGAAGTTTCAATACCCTTTCCGAACGGAACGATATCGGAGAATTGTGGAAGAAATACATCATCTTTGAACGTCTAAAAAAGGATGAATACAAACGCCGAATGGTTAATTCATATTTTTGGCGCACCTGCGACAGAAAGGGAATCGACCTTGTCTAGGATTCCGGTGAAACGCTTGCAGTCTATGAAATGAAATAGGCGAAAAAGAGTATGGGCAGCGGGCCGTTTTTTTACAACTCCCTGATTATTGTCGCGAAGCCGGGTCGTTAAGGGACATACCAAAACTTATTGGCAGAGGTTTCCTGACCGTGGGTGTCATGCATGCCCCGCCTTGCAGGCTGGGTCAGGGGACAATATAATGAAATTATTCCTTCCTGTGACGGTGTTCTGCCGGTAACGGCTCAACCCGAAACCGGCAGTAACACCCGCGGATTATTTCCTGCGCACTTCAACCTGCGACAGCTTTTCATAAAACTGAATTACGCCGCCATGATCATCGCCGGCTTTCCCGTCAATTTTCATAGCCTGCATGATCTCCAGGACCTGGCTGCTCAGAAGAAGGGGGGTTCCTATGGCGTGGGCAGTATCCAACGCATTCATCAAATCTTTAATGTGAAGTTCAATGCGAAAGCCCGGTTTGAAATTGCCTTCCAGCGCCAAGGGCACTTTGGCATCCAGCACCGTGCTTCCGGCAAGGCCTCCGCGGATCGCCTGATAGACCTTTTCCGGATCAACCCCCGCTTTGGTAGCCAGAACCATGGCCTCAGACATGGCGGCTATATTCAGGGCCACGATTATCTGATTGGCCAGTTTGGTCACATTTCCGCTTCCGATATCTCCAACGAGTACGGCAGATGATCCCATTACGAGGAGGATATCTTCCACCTGTTTGAATATCTTTTCCGGACCGCCCACCATGATGGCGATTGTGCCGTCGATAGCCTTCGGTTCACCGCCACTTACCGGCGCATCCAGCATTTCCACGCCTTTCTTCGCGGCTTCCGCAGCAACCTCACGGGCAACAAGGGGGGCGATGGAACTCATGTCGACGAGAATCGTCCCCTTTTTCGCACCTTCCAGAACGCCATCCTTTCCCAGGACAACTTTTTTGACATCCGGGGAATTGGGAAGCATGGTGATAATAATTTCGGTCTTTTCCGCAACACCCTTTGAAGAGAACTCTTCCTCTGCCCCGATCGCCACCAGTTCCTGCACAGCAGATCTGTTCATATCATGCACAACCAGCTCATAACCCGCTTTCAACAGGTTCTTGGCCATCGGCTTTCCCATAATCCCCAGTCCTATAAATCCTAATTTCATATTACCCCCTAATTTATTATTATTTTCCCCTCTTGTCCAAATTATAATTTTAAAGTTGAGTTTTAGTTTGGCATGAGTTTTATGCCCAACAAAAAAACCAACAGCGGGCTCAACCATCAGTGGAATTAGTAGCATATTCAGCCAACGGTTACAATTATTTCTTCGTTTGGGGTTTTATGAGACGGTCAAAGAATCGGCGCGAAAAATTTTAGGACAAGAAGAAGGCATTCTCCTTTTTGGTTGCAAAAAATTCTGTTTCATAATAATTTGCGGCACATCTGCGAGGGCAGGACAATCAATGAATTCTGCCGATTATTATAATAACAAAGTCAATGAGCCCCGTCATTTCATTTTCCAATAGGAAAGGAGATTTGCAAATGTCACGAAAAAAAAGAATTATCGTAATAGGGGGATCTGCCGCGGGACCAAAATCGGCAGCCAAGGCAAAACGGATCGATTATAACGCCGAGGTAATAATACTCCAAAAAGACCCCGATCTGTCTATGGCTTCCTGTGGATATCCCTACTACGTCGGCGGTTATTTCAATGACCGCAATATGCTTATAGTAACAACGACAGGAACAGTAAGGGATCCGCAGTATTTTCTCAATTCCAAAGGGGTTGACGCGAGGACAAGCACGGAAGTCACCGCGATCGACAGGAAAAAGAAAAGGGTATCTTATGAGAATCTGATCACCGGTGAAACAGGTGAACTGGAATACGACAAACTTATCATCGCGACCGGCGCAACACCAAAGATGCCTCCCATTCCCGGCGCCGGTCTTGACGGCATAACCACGTTACAGTCGATGAAAGATGCCGATTATCTCCGGAAGATATGTGATGAAAAGAAGATAAAGGCAGCGGTGGTAATCGGTGGAGGCCTTATCGGTATTGAAACATGCGAAGCGCTCCAGAGAGCGGGCATTGAAATAACGGTCGTAGAACTCCTTCCGCAGCTCCTGACATTTCTCGACTGGGAAATGGCCAAACTCGTGGAAAATCATGTCAAATCCCAGCCGGCAAATGTTATTACGGGAAACAGGATAGCAGAATTCCTCGGAACTAACGGCAGGCTTACGGGCGTAAAACTTCAGGACGGAACGGAATTACCCTGCGAGCTGGCGGTTGTGGCGATCGGTGTAGATCCCAACACCAAACTCGCGGAAGAGGCTGGGTTAAGGATGGGGGAAACTGGTGGAATTGAAGTTGATAAGTACATGCAGACTTCCGATCCCGATATCTATGCCGTGGGAGACTGCATCGAAACTTATAATATAATATCCGGCAAAAAGGTCCTGGCACCGCTGGGAGATCTTGCCAATCTGCAGGGGCGCGTGGCCGGAGAAAATGCGGCAACGGAAAATATTATTACATTTCCGGGAACGCTCCAGACGGGAATATGCAAGATTTTCGATTATGCGGCAGGATCGACGGGGCTCTCCGAGTTGGCGGCCAGACAGCTTGGTTTTCGGGATATTATAACGGTCATCAGCGCAAGTCCCGATAAGCTCGGCTTTATGGGCGGCCTGCTTCTGGTCACCAAGATAGTTGCCGACAGAAAAAGCGGCAGGATACTGGGGGCACAGTGTGTCGGACCCGGCAATGTGGGCAAACAGATTGCCCAGTGGGCAATGGCGCTTATGGCAGGCCACACAGTTGAAGACCTGATCAATTGTGATCTTCCCTATGCGCCCCCCTTTTCCTTGGCCATCGACCATTTTATCGCGGCTGCACATGTGATGCAGAATAAGATAAAGGGGAGGATGGATGGTATCTCTTCTGTCGATGTAAAAGAGAAACTTGACAAAGGTGAAAGGCCCTTCATAGTCGATGTGAGGGGTCCTAACGAGCACAAGGAAATACGCCTGGGTATCGGAGAGGTTTTGATTCCCAATACGATGCTGCGGGAGAATCTCGATAAGCTTCCTCATGATAAGACAGGGGAAATTATCTGTTACTGCGTTACATCACTCAGGGCCTATGAGTCCGCCCTCGTCATGCGGGCGGAGGGTTGGAAAAATATAAGGGTTCTGGAAGGGGGCGTTGCGGCATGGCCCTATGACCGTGAAAAATAAACAGCGGGATTAAGTTGATGCTGCGGGGTCATTTTGGCGCCGCGTGTCTCTATCTATCAGCCAGATCAAAGAGTAGACTGCCGTTAGATCTTTTAACGGCAACTGTTCCTTCTTCTTCCAGATATCTGAGGTGCGCCATTGCCTCTCCCGTTGCGAACCATTTTTGTGCCACGGGAAAGGATTCCCATGATTCGCATTTGATCTCCCATTTCATTTTCGCGGCAACCTGGGCAACGTTCTGTGGTCCATCTTCAAGAATGAAGGCGACGTCGGACGCTCGTTTTTCGTGATGCCTTTTAAGCTCTGTGATCCGCCCCTTAAAGTCGGTGAAAACGCTCCTGTGCCCGGGCAGAACTAGATCGACATCCATATCGTAGACCCTGTCAAGACTTGCAATATATTCTTTCAGCCTGTTTTCACTATCTGTCCAGCAGGTAATGTTGGGAGTTATGTCATAGAGAATGTGATCACCTGAAATCAGAATCTTTCTGTCCGGCTCGTAGAGGCATGTGTGCCCCATCGTATGACCTGGCGTTTCGATGCAGCGAAATGTATAATCTCCGGCCTGGAGCATGTCGCCTGCCTTTACGAAGATTACCTTGTTAATCCACGCATTGATGTTATATCTGAAGCGTGATCTTATGCGGATCATTGCATCTACAACGTCATCGGTCAAACCGCTCATCCGGATGAATGAGTTTAATTCCTTCTGGACATTGAGGTTCGTCAGGACCGCGGCATCCGTCTTGTTGAAATAGACCCTGCTGGTATCGGTAATGAGCCGCGTAACGAGTCCTGCATGATCGGAATGCATGTGGGTAATGAAAAAGTCCGACTCTTCAAGTCGGACATCCAGCCTCTTGAGCCCCTCTTTCATGGCGTCGAAACATTCCGGCAGATCGAAGCCCGTATCTATAATCAGATGCCTGTCCTGTGACTTGATGACATAGGAGTTGAGCGATCTCAGCGGATTTTTAGGAAGCGGAATTTCAACCCTGAAAAAGGAATCGGCAATTTCTTCAATCATACATAAACCCTTCTTTCTAAAATGGTAATAGTTACTTGTTGAGTGCCACGACATCGATAACGATTTTACGTGCCAGGACATCGCTGACACTCAACTGATTTATCGCAGTTTGTAATCGAATTCCTCTACCTGTTTTTTGTCCAGGAAGAGTTTTAGTTTCTGCTCTTTGACATCGA